>JBFFMB010000061.1:0-7412 GCA_041554455.1 Bacteroidales bacterium | reverse complement strand
TAATGGATATTAATATGCCAGTAATGAATGGCTATACCGCGACAAAGGAGGTGAGAAAATTTAAACCTAATCTCCCAATAATTGCCCAAACAGCTTATGCTATAACAGGCGATCGTCAGAAGTCTATTGATGCTGGCTGTGATGATTATCTTACAAAACCAATAAAACGTGAAGAACTCTTGTTGAAGGTTAATAAGTTTTTGAAAATTGATTAGTAATAATTGGTGTTGTTTTTTGTAAAATATCGTCAACTTATTGTTGGGTTTTTCATTTTGATATCCCACTTCAATTCCCTATCTTTAATTGTCAGTTGAACTAAATGCAGTGAACTGATTCTAATTGTTTTGATTGTTGATGCACTTATGAACTAAAATGGCAAATAATCTGATTTTTTATAGAGCGAATATACATCTTTGTTGAGATTATTGCCGAACTAAAAAAACTATGGAGACAGGAAATTCTCAAATTAAAAACATCTTAAATCTATTAAAAAATCAAAGTGGTTTTGATTTTAGTGGATGCCGTTCGGCTATGCTCGAACGAAGAATTCAAAAAAGGATGTATAGCACAAATACTAAAAGTTTGGATGATTATATTGACTATCTAAATAATTACCCAGACGAATATGATCAATTGATTGATGTTTTTACCATTAATGTGAGTCGTTTTTTTAGGAATACATTAGCATTTGAATATCTCCGAAAAATAATTTTACCAGACCTGTTTCTAAATAAAATAAAAAAAAATGACGAAAGCCTAAGAGTATGGTCTGCTGGATGTTCTTTTGGTGAAGAAGCCTATTCAGTGGCAATTATCATCTATGAATTACTAAAAAAGGAAAATATTTCGATAAAGCCGAATATTTTCGCTACAGATATTGATAAGAATGCATTAAAACAAGCCATACATGGGCGTTATGGAATTCAAAGTGTTGATAACGTAAAAAATAGAATTCTTAACAACTATTTTATACAAGAAAACCAGGAGTTTCTATTGAATCCTGAGATCAAGAAAATGGTGCAATTTTCGTTTTACGATCTACTTGATGAAAATAAGGCTGTTCCCTCCGAAAGTATATATGGAAGTTTTGATTTAGTCTTATGTCGAAATGTTTTGATTTATTTTGAGCAGGAGCACCAAAAGAGTATATTTAGTAAGCTCTACAAATCATTGAAACCAAATGGATACCTTGTTTTAGGTGAAGCAGAGATGCCCATTGAAGGATTTAGTCATAAATTTAAAAGAGAGAATAACTGTTGTAAAATATATCGGAAGATTGGGTGAAGAGGTGAGTAGGAGCTATGGAACTGCATAACCATTTTCACGCTGAACGTAATCGAAACGCAGTCGTTCCTTCTTAGAGATGACAATAGTAGTTAAGTAAAATGAATATGAGCCTAAAGCAAATTAATATATCAGTAAAAAATGTTTTAATTGTTGCACTAATAGCCACAATTAGTTTGTTTGCTGTATTTTTTTTGAAGCCCCCAAAACCCACAATAAATTCGCTTAACTCAAGGCCTAATTTTGATAATCACCCCATCTATTCTAAGTATCATTTCAGTCGAAATGACTCCGTCGTAAATATTGGAATACAGCCTTTGTATTTGCCAACAGGAATTATTCTGGAAGTTGTCAAACGTGATAAAATTTTGAATGAATACTTGAAAAGCTTAGGAAAAAAAATACATTATTATTCATTCTTGAAAGGAGCAGATGTCAATCATTATTTACAGCAAAAACTCTTGGATGGAGGAGTTGGAGGTGATATGCCTGCATTATCAGCCGCTTCTGAATTTGAGGTTATCATCCCTGCAATCTTGCAAAAAGGAAATGCGTCCATTGTTTCAGACAAACCCATGTTATCAAATGATTTGAAAGGAAAGAAGATTGGGTATCCAAAGGGTTCTATTTCACATTTTTTTATTTTAGATTTAATGCATTTTGCAGGGATTAACGAGGATGATGTTGAGCTGATTCCATTGGAAGTTTCATCCTTGGCAGAAGCACTTTCCAATAAGGAAATTGATTTGTTTTCTGCTTGGGAGCCCATGGTAAGTTTGGCTATTAAAAATCACCCCAACTTTTATATTTCGTATCGACGAATAACTATGGGTTATTTATACTTTCTGCTCGATTTTCAGCAGATAAATCCATTGATAGTCGATCATTTTTTAGCCGCAATTATACGATCTTTTACGTGGTTAAGAAATGATAAGAGGAATTTAGTATTAGCCTGTGAGTGGAATATTATGGAGATGGAAAAACTGACTGGTGAAAAAGGGGCTTTTAATAAAGAAGAAATGGCACCTTTAGCTGTTCGTGATATTTTAGGATATTATTCAAAATATGAGCTTGTTATTAAAGATGAGGATGTTAGCTTAAATAGTTCAATGCATAATGAATTTAAATTTCTTAGGTCCTTAAATATGATAAAGGAGAATCTTACCTGGGAACACCTGCGAAAAAATTTTGATAGCGAATTAATTACATACGTATTGAATCATCCCCAAAAATTTAAATTAAACCAATTTGATTATAACATTAATAGTCAGCAATAAATAATTATGAAACGATTGAACTTTAAAAGCATCCGTACTCACTTAACCTATTGGTTTCTTGTGTTATCATTAATTCCTTTAATAACAGCACTCGTTATTACTTATTTTCAGAGAGTAAGTGTGATTGAAACAGCCAGTTTTGATAAATTGACAGCTATACGCGATTTAAAAGTAGAGCGATTAAACGATTGGCTAGGTGAAATGGTCAGCGATATTAAAACCCTGTCTGAAGATAATGATTTATCTAAGCTAGGGGATTTTATTCATAAATCAGTCTATGATCAAAATGATAAAAATAATTTAAATGATATTAAAGATCATCTAAATCATTATCTATCGAATTATCAGGTATATCACGATATATTTATCATCAATCCACTAAATGGCAATATTATCATTTCCACTAAATCGTATTTAGAAGGTGAAAATAGATCATTCGCAAAGTATTTTACAGCTCCTATGCAAAGTCGTGATCAAAGCATACAGGATGTTAACTATTCTCTCGATCTCAATGAGTACATCATGGTGAATTCGATACCCATCTTTGGCTTAGGCAAAAAGAATAATGAAGTTGTTGGGATTCTAGTTGCTCGTATTAATTTACATAATTCACTCTTTAAAATGTTGCTTGAAAGGGTTGGTCTGGGTGAAACAGGTGAAACCTTAATTGTAAATAAAGATGTGGTTGCCTTGAATGAATTGCGTTGGTTTGATAATGCTCCTTTAAATCTTAAAATCTCTGCTGAACCAGCGCTTAGATCTTCGCAAGGTGAAACAGGAATTGCAATAACCACCGATTATCGGAATGAACCAATTTTGGCTGCTTATACCTACATCCCTATTATGAAATGGGGTTTTGTGTGTAAACAGGATATGAAAGAAATCAATGCTCCCATTCGAGAAATGGTCTGGAATTTTGTAATGATTTTTATTATTTCAACGATCGTAATTGTTTTAACTGCTATCAGAATTAGCAAGTCAATATCAAAGCCAATCGTTAGAATGAATAGTGTTGCTCAACAAATAAAGGAAGGTGATTATTCTGTGAGAAACACCATCAGTTCAGAAGATGAATTGGGGGCTTTAGCCATACAATTTAATAATATGGCTGATATTACTCAATCTACAATAAAAATTCAGAAAAGTATAGCTAGAATATCTGAAACGATGATTGGTAAATCAAATCTACAAGATTTTGGGATTTCTCTTCTTAAGCGATTGATGAAAATTACAGAAGCTGATATGAGTGCCTTTTATATTCTGAATGAAGCAACAAATGAATATGAGCATTTTACCTCTATAGGAGCCAATAAAGAGATGCTGAATCCATTTGATGCAAAAAATCCTCAAGGAGAAATTGGAAATGCATTGTCTACTAAAAATATTTATCATTTAAAAAACATCCCAGAGGATACCATATTTAAGTTCAAAACCATTGCAGGAGAGGCGACACCCAAAGAAATAATCACCATTCC
The DNA here is from genome assembly GCA_041554455.1 of Bacteroidales bacterium. Taxonomy (GTDB): domain Bacteria; phylum Bacteroidota; class Bacteroidia; order Bacteroidales. Next base: position 3,376 of record JBFFMB010000061.1, on the reverse strand, counting down.
TATTATTGTTGAAGATACTATAGTAGCCATTATTTCATTGGTCAATATCAATACATTTAGCGTTGAATGTCATGAGATCCTTTCGCAATCGTGGATTAATCTGAACACCTCTTACTCCAATTTATTAGCGGGCGAACGGACGCGCATATTTGCTGAGCAACTTTCAGATACGAATCAACAGCTTGAAGCACAAACGGAGGAATTGCAAGAACAATCCGAGGAATTGCAAAATCAAACAGAAGAGCTTCATCGTACAACAGATGAATTGCAAGAACAAAATATTGAATTAGAAGCCCAACGAAAGCAGGTAGAGGCAGCCAATAAAATGAAAAGTGAGTTTTTATCGAATATGAGTCATGAGCTACGAACGCCCCTAAATTCAATTATGGCTTTATCGCGTGTATTAATTATGCAGGCGAATGAAAAGTTAAATGAAGAAGAAAACTCCTATCTCGAAATAGTTGAACGAAATGGAAAAAGGCTATTATCTCTTATAAATGATATTCTTGATCTCTCAAAAATTGAGGCTGGGAAAATGGAGGTTGTCCCGGAAGTTATTTCGATTAAGTCTTTGATTTATATGATAAAGGATAATTTAAGTGCATTGGCTGATGAAAAAGGCTTAGCTATCATAGTAAAGCTTCCTGAGGAATTGCCATTAGTTGAAACGGAGGAAACTAAAGTATACCAAATTCTAACAAATATTGTTGGCAATGCTGTTAAGTTTACTAACAAAGGAAGTGTTGAGATTACTGTAAACCACGATCATGAAAATATATTCATTGAAGTGCAGGATAGTGGCATAGGGATCTCAGAAGAGATGTTGCCTCATATTTTTGATGAATTCAGACAAGCAGACGGGACTTCATCTCGTCAATATGAAGGGACTGGCTTAGGTCTTGCCATAGCAAAAAAGATGACCCAAATTTTGGGGGGTAGCTTAAGTGTAGAAAGTGAAATAGATAAGGGTTCTTTGTTTACACTTACTTTGCCAATTAAATGGCATGAAGATATTCCACTCAATGACACCATCAATGTGAAGAAAGGTTTATTAAATTCTTCTGACCTATTGTCTATGAATACTAACAAGAAAAGTTTTGAAACACGAATTCTTATGGTAGAAGACAATCAGGATGCCATTATTCAGGTGAAAATGGTTTTACAAAAAGAAAATTTCAAAATAGATGTAGCTCTGAATGGCGAGGAAGCTTTGGAATATGTAAAACATACAATTCCTGATGGGATCATTTTAGATTTGATGATGCCAAAAATTGATGGTTTTGAAGTTTTAGAAAAACTTAGAAGCACCGCAGAAACAAAAAATATACCCGTTTTAGTTTTGACTGCTAAAGATTTATCCAAAAAAGATTTATCAAGATTAAGCGCAAATAATATTCAACAATTAATTCATAAAGGGGATGTAGATATTGAAGGCTTGATTTATAAAGTAAAATTGATGTTAAAAGCTCCATCAGATAAAAAAATATTACCGAACTCAATTTCATCTAATAAAAATCTGCCAAATAAGCCCGAGCTTGAACACAACAATGATTTGCCACATATTTTGGTAGTGGAAGATAATCCGGACAATCTGATTACCATAAAAGCCATCTTAGGTAAAAAATATACTATAAATGAAGCCACTAATGGAGAAAGAGGCTTGGTCTTAGCTAAATCTCTATCTCCCGATTTGATTCTTCTAGATATTTCACTTCCAAATATTAGTGGGAATGAAATAATTGATTTAATTAAAAAGGAAGAATTGACTAAACATATTCCTGTGATTGCAGTTACTGCTCAAGCAATGAAGGGAGATAAAGAGAAGTTTATAGAATTAGGTTGTGATGCATATATTTCTAAACCTATTGATGGAGAGGCATTATTGATGGAAATTGAAAAGTTGTTGCGTGGGTAAGTGAATGCCCTCGAGTTACTTAATACATGCAATTTCGGCCGGGATGACTTTCTTAATAATGAAAAAATAATAATTTTCAGCACATGAAAAAAATACTCGCAATCGACGACCAAAAGGATAATTTAACGACCATAAAAGCGGTTATAAAAAGTCGCATACAGGATTGTTTAGTTTTGACTGCTTTGTCAGGAAAAGAAGGCATTGAAATAGCTCGTAAAGAACAACCGGATGTCATTCTTTTGGATATTATTATGCCGCAAATGGATGGTTATGAGGTTTGCAAAAGACTTAAAGCAAATAAACGAACCAAGCATATTCCTATAATAATGGTAACAGCTATCAAAACTGATACAGATAGCCGTGTTAAGGGATTGGAAATGGGAGCTGATGCTTTTCTCTCAAAACCCATTGATGCGACTGAACTTTCGGCCCAAGTAAAAGTGATGTTCCGAATAAAGGAGGCTGAAGATACATTGAGAAATGAGAAAGATAGTTTGGAAGAGCTTGTCAAAGAAAGAACATCTGACTTATTTAATAAAAATAAGAATCTAGAATCAGAAATTAGTAAACGTGAAATAGCCGAAAAAGCATTGAGAATTATTGCCACTGAATTTTCTTCAGTTTCTGGGCTAGAGTTTTTCGAAAAAGTATGTCAACATCTTGCCAAAACTTTAAATGTTGACTATGCATTTGTTGGTGAACTTTCGTCTGATGAAAAAAAAGTGATAGTAAGAGCAGGTATCAGTAAAGGAAAGTTAGTAGAACCTTTTGAGTATGATTTAGCAAATACTCCATGTGATAAATTGATGGGAAATAATGTTTGTACTTATTTGTCTGATGTTCAAACTTTTTTCCCTCATGATCATATGCTTTTTGATATGGGGATTGAAGCATATCTTGGGATACCTCTGTTTAATCGTAATGGGGAGGCTTTAGGTATAGTTATACTATTGAATGAGAGGCCTTTAAGCGATTCTGAAGTTTATGTTTCTGTTTTGCAAATTTTTTCAGATAGGATCGCTAATGAGATGGAACGGATGCAAGCTAAAGTTGATTTAGAGGAGAGTGAAGAAAAATATCGTGATCTCGTTGAACTTGCAAATGATGGAATTTGTATAATTCAAGCTAGTAAAATTAAATTTGCGAATTCTTGTTTAGAGAAAATTTGGGGTGGTACTAAAAAAGAGTTGATAGGCAATTCTTTTACAGAATTTGTATATGATACTGAAGTTAGTAAAGTTGAAGATTATTATTATAGACGAATGTCAAATCAAACAGTTCCTTCAATTTATGAAACCGTATTAAAACACAAGAGTGGAAAAAAAGTTTATGTTGAATTAAGTGCTGGCCTTATTAACTATGAGGGGAGTCCAGCTGATCTCGTTATTATTCGCGATATCACCGATCGTAAGTTAGCAGAAGATAATATTCGAAAACTTTCTACGGCTGTAGAACAAAGCC
>JBFFMB010000060.1:0-7506 GCA_041554455.1 Bacteroidales bacterium | reverse complement strand
GTGATTGCGCAGATTGTTCATGTTGGCGAAACGGTGGTTGATTTTCTTGGGGGCGATGGAGTTGCCGGCATACTGGCAGTTGGCGCTGTATGAACGGAAGTTTTCAACGTCCATGTAGATTCGTCTTTTTTGCAGGCACTTAGTGCAAGGACTAGAAATAGTAGTAAAAAATAGTTTGATTTCATAGGCTCTCTTGTTAATTTTTTTAATTAAAGTTCTAAGTGTGAGTGTAAAAATATCAGTGCTTAATCACTTCTAAATAGTCTGGATTTATTAAATAATTTTTTAATTCTGAAACCATTTATAATGTATCGCATCATAAGTCCCATTTTGCTTTAATTTATCAAGCGCAATTTGCCACTGATTAACAATTGTAGCAGAGGTAGACTTCGAAAAGGCAATATAAAAGTCAGAAGACATCAGTGAAAAAGCAGGCTCCACATCAGCATATGTATAACCCATTTGTGCCAAAATATCAGGAAACGTAATATCCGTGCAAACAAAGGCATCTAATTCACCGTCTAACAATTTTTGAGCTAAGACTTCTGGATCGCTTTCATAAATCAGGTTTGTGAATCCCAGCTCTTCCATATACTGAGTCGAGAACCAAGAATTTACGGTACCTATTGTAGCTAAGTTTTTTGCCTCATCAATGGATGAGATACTAATACCCGTTCCTTTTTTGGTATAAATCCAAGTCGTATTGGCACCAATGGGTCCTACCCATTGAAAGAGATTTTCACGGATTTCTGTCCGATCCATGGTATACAAACAAAAATTGGGATTATCCAATGCCATTTGATAGCCATTACTCCAAGCAGAAAGATTAATACGATAGTAATCATGATTTACATTCATGATCTCTTTTACAATATCGCTTCCATAGCCGGTGATTTCACCGCTATGATCCATAAACGTTAGTGGTGGATAGGCTTCTGTATAAATTTGTAAAATATCAGGAAAATCACTCGTATTGAGGTATTCTTCGGTCAGGCTACGTAGGGTTCCATTTTTTTTCAGACGGTTAATTTCTACCTGAAAATCGGAAACAATAGCATCCGATGTATTTTTATTAAAAGCAAAATACAGCAATTCTGTTTTAATGGTCCAGGCAGGTGCTACGGCATAAATGGTATTCCCTAAGGATTCTAATGCAGAGGTGGTGGTATATTTGTCGGAAGGAAAAAGATCAATGCTTCCATTCAAAAGTTTTGTAATGGCATCAACATTATCCGTACAATAAACCAAATTGGTAAATCCTGCTTCACGTAGATATTGGTCCATAGCATAACCTTCAATAACCCCAATTGCTCCAATGCTCTTGGCATCATTCAATTCATTCAAAACAATCGGATTCCCAGAGACGGCATATAAATACCAGTCGAGGGATGCAATAGGACCTGCCCATTTAAATTGATCCTTTCGTGTTGCATTTAATGCCATTGAAAACAAAACAGTGTTTTCGTTAGTCAATACCTCATTATAAGCATTGGACCAATTGGCAAATTCTATCTCGCAATCAATATTTAAACTGCTACAAATCTCTTTTAATAAATCGGGTGCTAAACCTGTCGCTTTCGAATTTTCGATAAAATTAAAGGGTTTATATTCTTCTGTGAGAAACCGCAATGGAGTTTTGTTTTCTTTTGGGCTGTCATCTTCGCAGGCTGTAAAAAACAAGGCTGCGGTGAGGATAATGAGTAGGGTTTTTATTATGTTCTTCATAAGAATGAGGTTTTCTTATTTATGTATTGATATTTCGTAGCGCAAATATGTTATTGTAGTTTTTTTCATAAACCAAAATCCGGTCACAGTCTTAGAGTAAGGGATCCACGAGATATCAATGGCTTCTCCGGGCCATTTGGTATATGGTACTCCTTGAGTATGGATATAATAACATGGTAATCGAGATGAGCGAATGGTATCCGTTACCTCGCCATTGTCATACTTCCAAATTTCAAATTCTATTTTATGCTTCATTTCATGCAGGTATTCTGGTGTATTCCCGTTAATATCAGGAATAGTTTGATCATAAATTCGGTGACGGAATATCGTATTTTCGATTTCTGGAACCTCAGATGTATATGCATGGTAAAGGGAGTCAAAATAACAATGAATTTTTTTTACCCGATACGTTGGACTTAAGTCCATTATTTTTAAATCTAAATCGATTATGCTTGTATAGGGAGTTGAGCTAGTATTGCCGGGGGGAGGAAGAATGATAAAACCATTGTCTTCTGGAAGTCGGTCAATTTCTTTTTGAATAAAGTTCTCGTTGTTTCCATTTAAATGAATGCATATTGCAGTATCAAGCGAAAAGATAAATCCATTTTTCATGGCCAGTCCGTAATTTCCGGGAGCAAGGTTGCTGAACGAAAACGAACCATCGGCATTTAGTGTTGTTGCTGCAACAGAATCGATGGCGGCGGTTTTAAATGTTATGTTGGCAAAATCAACTGAGTCGTGAAATTTACCAAGATAAATTTCCAGACCATTTAAATCTTCAGCCAACATATCTACTCCAGGGCTAAGTACACCCGAAATACGATCAAAATTTTCAGCGGTTTTTTCTTTTTCGCAGGCTGCAAAAAACAGAACTGCACTTATGAGAAGACATAGGTTTCTTAAATTTTTCATGCTTTTAGTTCAATTATATTTGTATTTATATAGTTTTATTACCAACCAGGATTTTCAGCAATCCCACGTTCAATCGTCTTATTGAGATAGTTAAGGGTTTTGCCATCGATTGTAACAATGGCGAAAGTATCCATGGTAAAAATAAAACCTTCGGAGGGTATTAATATGTAATTCCCCTTGTCAAGGTTTTCAAAAGTAAATGAACCATCCGTCTTTACATTTGCATACCTTTTAAAATCAAAATCCTCTGCTTCGAAGACTCTTGGTGAGATCTCAACGTCATTGAAAAGTTTAAACAATAGCATTTCAATGCTACTAAAATCTGCGGCTGTCACATTTTCTCCGGCGATTAGTACTCCCGAAATACGATCGAAATTTTCAATGGGTTCTTCTTTTTGGCAGGCTGCAAAAAACAATACTGCACTTAAGAGAATAAATAGGCTTCTTAATTTCTTCATTTGTTAGCGTTTTTATTAGAATGTATAGTTTTATTTTTTAATAATTTTTCCTTGTTTTATTTCCCTTCCCTGTATCAGTTTATACAGATAGGCCCCCGTTTTTAAATGTCTTAGCGAAATCTGATTAGTGGGAGGAAGCCATTTTGAAATGACTTTCCTGCCTTGCATATCGTATAATTCAATACGTGATAAAACCGAAGCATTATGTATTTCAAATTTTACGAAATCGGTGGCAGGATTTGGGTACACAATAACCGCCTCGTCCTTTATTTCAGTTAGAGCTGTCGTTATTTTCGACGAATAATAAAACGTAAATTTTTGGCTTGTCTTTAATTGGCCATCTTTTATTTCAGAATACACATTTTGGAGCATAGCATTGTTGTATTGATCATAGTAATACAAATTTGAAAGAGATCCCGATGGCCATTCCGAAGGATACGAAATCGAAGAAAACTCAATGCTTAAATCATAGCTATACTCCTCTTTAAATTCATCCACCCATTGATGGCTTAGGGTATCATAATTTTGTCGAGAATGAAGCAAGAAATTCCATGAATCATCATAATTTTTGATTTCTTTAAAATCGCCAACCCAATCATTTGCAATGGAATTCCAATTAAATCTGTCAATATAGTTTTTTCTCTTTTGACTATCGTAGGTGTAATGCTCCTTATAATCATTGGTCCATTCATCCGTTGCCGATTGGCGCTTCATACTACTTTTAAAAATGGGGTTCCCATCCGCATTATTCACATACATATTATTCCAGCGAATAAGCAGCTTATTGAGGGTTTCGTTTTGGAGAAAACCGTCGCTATAAATAAGAAATCCATTCTCATCATATTGATAATTTCTTTTCCAACTAATGAGCCAATCACTATTTGTTGCATCCCATGTATAATGCGACCATGAAAGTTCATTCCCATCCAAAGAATACGTATGGGTATTTTTAAGCATAGGAAAATAAGTATTAGTCATGAAATCCCAATTCCAGCTGATTACTTCTAATTCATTCCCATTGCTATCATTGACATACTCTATCAAAAAATGAAAGAAGAACTCCTCTATTACCAACTCCTGGAGATTTACATATCCATTCTCATCATATTCAAAACGATTGAAAGCATTCGTTACCCAATTATTTTGCGTCGTGTCCCAAACAAATATTTCATCTTTTAAAAGAGTTCCATTGGCATCGTAAATAGACGTAATCTTTTCAGAATTTACCCAATCAGTAGTGGTTTTATCCCAAATAGAAGTCAGCGACTCCGTTTTTCTACCATCGGGATCATAGGAGTATTTTGACTTAGCAGTATCTTCCCAGCTGTTAGTTGTTCTGTTCCAAAACTGAAGTAGGTTGGTTAATGGATTATTATTAGTATCAAAAGTTCGGATTTCTTTTCCGTTGAGAAGCCACCCCCCAGTAATGGTATCTGGGTCATAATCGATATGAAGAATTTTATTCCCTTCGGTATCCCATTCATATGCTTCTTTATCATTGGGGATCCATTGTTTTGTATCGCTATCTATATCGAACAACTCCCATGATTCAGCCAACCCATTTTCATACCAAGTCCACTTTTCCAATTGAGAAGCTTCCAATTGCCCTGTGTTTTCATTCCAACGATCGACCAATAAACTGTCGAGATTGTGTGTTAAATCCAATGTCGACTTAAGATTGCTTTGCTTAGCATTGCTATTCTTACCCTCCTTTATTTGATAAAAAAAGTCAATAATACTTGATCTTAATTCATCTTTTTTCGCCACATTTTCTTCAATTAAATATTTTTTAAAAGTGTTCTTGAGTTCTTGATTTTGAGTGATATCAGCTGAAGACTTTTGAATAGATGGGTTGGCTATTACCGACAGTGCAATCAATAGCGTAAGGACTGAAAAGAAAATTTGCTTCATTGTAGTAGTATTAATTTAGGTAATACTTTATATCCTAATATTTTTAAAATATTATTTATTCGGGGATCAAAAAAAGTCATTGATATTCGTTAGTCAAATTCATGCTTCGCAGTTCGTTCTACTAGCCATTACACATTGTATAAATTTAGATATAACTTTTCTTAACTACCTAGGTAAATTACCTAATTAGTAGATTTTCTTAATATTTTTTTTCTAATCACTAATGATCACTTTTTTATAGCCAATCTTAGATTTAACTTCAACTTTTAAACGCTTTCCATCAATTGTTACCGTAGATGAATTTGATGTAAACCATACCTGTGGTATATCTAAAATAGCAGGCAAAATCAGATGTGTATTACCACTGTAGCAGCTAATATTTATCGATCTTTGTTGACTATTAAAAAGATCAATTTCAAAATCCCAATTTGAGTTCTCAGGATAATCAATAGGATCAACTACAGCTACTCCAGCACAATAAAATATAATTTGCAAATTGCTATATTCACAATTATTAGAACATTTAAATTTATATGTAGATGTCTCACTACTATCATTGCTTCCTATCATGGGCAAACCCAGATTCTCAGCAATGACCCGATCTACTTGCTTGTTTACAGTGATCTGACTTTCGCCATCGATACTGACGATTGTAAAAACATCTACAGCAAATAGATATTCATCATCGAAAAACAGCACATAATTACCATTATCCAGATTCTTAAAACTAAAAGAACCATCGCTATTCACTTCTGTTGAAGAAACATAGGTTATTTCTTCTGTTTCAGCAGTTATCGTTAACGGATCAATGCCCTCATTAAGTATTCCTAAATGAATACTTAATCCGGCCAGATCTTCAGCTGACATATTTTCACCAGGGCTAAGTATTCCCGAAATGCTGTCGTAATTATTGAATGCTTCTTTTTTTTCGCAGGAATTAAAGAAAAAGGCTGCCGTAATGAAAATAACGAAAAAGGATAATTGTTTCATTTTGTTTATTTTAATGATTATTTTTTAACAAAAAGCCATCGGAGGTTTCGAAAAATGATTTATTTCAAGAGGTATTCTTTTTCTTTTTGAATGGCTGTTTTTATCAAACTTTCAGGTATTCCGCCTCCACCCATAACAATTTCATTAATCAAAAAGCTAGTAGCCCCATCTTCCATGGTACGTTCGAAATTCCCTGATTCAAAATTTCCTAGCGAAAAGGCTTGGATGTAATCATAAATATCGATGCCTAGCAGTGTCATGACCGAACCGCTGACTACATTCATACCCATCCAACTCTGATCGGAATCAAGTCCGATAACATAGCGCTGTTCCGCATAATTTCGAGCTGCATTAATGATGCCCATATTCGATCCACAAGCTAAGGCAAAGATCAAATCATTTTCGGGTAGTAATGTTTCGGTCAAACGATAAGCCGAATCAGCCATAGCAAAACCAGAAAAATCATCACTGATATAAGCCGACTCATGGATGCTTCCTCCAGCATCAATCACTCCTTGTTTAAAGCCTTGCTCAAAATCCACGTAAAAAGGGGCCTCAAAGCCGGCAATGACCATCGCCCGACAATTGGGTTTTAATTGAGCCGATAAATAGCCTCCGATATACGATGGTGCATAGGTTATATAGGTCGTCGAAGCCAATCCTTCCATCTCCTCAAAACGACCATTGATAAAGAGTATTTTATGCGATCCAAATTGACCATTCAAGGCCTTAAAACTATCCTCATACTGATTTCCGGCAATAATCACCAAGGTGTTTAATCCATTGGTTCCTTCCAAATCAGCCAAGGCATGTATCCAGCGATCCGCTTCATCCAAATCGTCAGGAATAATGTAATTCACTCGGAAATTATAATCAAGGTAGGCCGTTTCAACCCCTTCATAAACAATATCTACAAAACTTCGATCACCGATACCTTCAACAGGAAGTAAAACAAAAACTTCAAATTCGGGCTCAAAAGATTCAACAATTATTTCTTTGCTACAAGCTGTAGAAAGAAAAATTATGAGTAGTATTATATAGGCTTTATATTTCATCGTTTTACAAATTCACTCAATTTTGTTTCATAAATATTTCCAAAGTTCTGGTAATTATAAAAAGACACATGTGAACCATTGACATATAAATAACTTTTTTCGTACACTTCTGAAAACACGCTTTCAGGAGCTTCAGCAATAGTATTATTAATTGAAAAAGCAAATTTGTCAGCCAGCCAAACTTTAATTTCTGAATCATAAAAATTAGATTTTGATGTTTCATAGGGGTTTGCTCCTGTCATAAGCATCACAGCCGGGGTTGAAATACGTTCGCCAATGGCTCCTGAATAACAAGCCTCAATAGAGCAAAACAGCTGTCGAAAATTATTCTTTTCGTGCATTCCATCAAAAACAGATTTCCAGTATTCTGGAGTTAAATATTCTGTATTTCCCGATTCTAAAACCATTCCACTAGGAGATCCATGCCCTGAGGTGAACATAAAAATATTATCGGT
>JBFFMB010000059.1:0-7523 GCA_041554455.1 Bacteroidales bacterium | reverse complement strand
TCACATCACCTGATGGGGTTGGTATTGAGAGAAATATTATAAAGCTGATCTGCAATAGTTGCCAAACTTGTTGATCCACTGAGCTCTCGACGCCCCATTTCTAAACGATCCAAATTTATAATTGAAGGAGTTGAGAAAACATTTAAAAATTCTTCTCCATAAGCTATCATCCGGAAAGCTACATTATATCCTTGATTAAAGGCGGGGTTTGTGAATTCACTTGCTCCATTTGGATTAATGAAGATCGTTGAATGGATGCCTTCAGAAGTAGCGTTTTGGGTTTTATTTTTGATATAACTATGATTTCTAGCAACTAAATAATTGATATCACCAGAAGTTGATGTGCTGAAGCCATGATTTATAACCCCAAACCCATGCTGATACATTTCATTAATTTCAGGCCAGGTTACATTTAAAACAGCATAATCACTTCCCGGTTCGTGAGCATCTTGACTTTGATAACTTGAAATTGAATAAATGGCTGTGCTCATTGTAAAATTGATATCATTTCCACAACCATCAGTATAATATTTGGGAGTATGATTGATTCCTTCAATTACACCACCAGTTAATAATTTGAACGCATGTGTATAGGTGTCTTTTGGACCATCATCCATTGTAAATGACAATGCAAAATCTTTATTATATTTTAATGGAGCGTGAACAATATTAACAGAAACAGGAGCCTCCTTAAATTCAATAACGACACTTAAATTTGATAGATTATTGTTTTCGCTTTGCGCCTCTAAGGACAATAAAAACATCAAAAAAAAGATACAACTATATTTAGGCCAATGCTTTGTCATTTATTTCAAATTTAACGTCTACGTGAACCATTTAATTTTCGTCTCCAATTATTTTTATTGACCCCTCCTATTGGAAGTGTAAACCCTAGGGTAAATTCATGGGTAGATGAAGGTTGAGCTAAATATGATTTTGTTACAAATTCGAATGAATAATTAAAAGTTAAATCTTTAGTGAAATGGCTACCTATACTTACTGCAGTGGTTCCCAAATCGCGATAAGTAATTCCAGCCCAATAATTATCACGATAGATAGCAAGTACAGAAAAATCAATTTGAGAGGAGAAGTTTTGTATCCATCGATAAACAAGAAAAGGTTCAACCTCCAAATCATTATTCAGGCGGAATTTATACGAAGCATGAACAATAATTTGTTTATAAAGTTCAACCACATTTTTTATATCATCAGTTACATAGATGTCTTTATTATTAAATAAGTAGGGCATTGAAATTCCAATATAGCCACTGCGCCATTTATAAATCATACTTGCACCTGCATTAATAGAAAACCCAGTTAACTCTGATTGTCCGATGAGTATTGGGTCGTCAATGGAGCTAATATCAATGTTGTTAAGCGAAATTTTATTTTGAAACATACTTGCCCACATTCCAAAATAGATCATTTGATCATAGCCAACCTCTAAATGATAGGTGTAACTGAATTGAGCATACAGATTCTCAAAAACACCTGCTTTGTCTGATATGATTTGTGCCCCTAGCCAAACTTTATCAGAAGTTTGAATAACAGCATTAATAAAACTTGTTTTAGGAGCATCTTGAAAACCACTCCATGCGTTACGATAACCTATAAAAATTTTGGATTCATTATTATAACCTGCATAGGATGGCGAGAGTAAATATCGATTAACCAGATACTGATTGCTATTAGGTATTTGCGCATTGGCAAAAAGCACTACGAATACAAATAATGATAAAAAAGATATGCGCAATAGTTTCTTCATGTTTATCGAATAATACTTAAAGATCCTTTTCTAAATAATCCATCCTTACAATTAACCACAAAATAATAGACGCCCTCAGGTAAAGGATTGCCATTATATGTCCCTTTCCATTGGTTATTGTAATCTGTACTTGAATACACCAAGGCCCCATCGCGATTGAATACACTTACTTGACAAGGTGCATGATTTTCAATATGGTATATTTCCCAATTATCGTTATAACCGTCTCCATTCGGGGTGATGAGATTTGTAATGCCAACTTTATCGTAGACAACTATTGTAAATGATCTTAAATTGGGGCAACCTTGATTTCTAACTTCCGCATAATAATAACCCCCTTTTGTAATCGTAATACTATTATTAGTTGACCCATCATACCACAAGATTTGATCAAAATCTCCGATTGCAGTAACAATCAAGCTCTCTCCTTCGTTAAATATGGTATCACCTGAATATGAAAAATTAAATACAGGAACGGACTGTATTTGTACGATTTTAGTAATTGTATCGTTGCATCCAAGGTTCGATTGAGCAATTAACCGAACAGTATACGCACCGGAGTTCATATACCAATGACTTGGATTTTTCTCATAATTATTGGTTGCGCCATCTCCAAAATCCCACAGAAAATCTTCTAAATTTTCATTTTCAATCGTTGATAAATTCAGGAAATCAGTGAATTCATTCGCACAGCTATTTTCAGTTGTAAAATTAGCTACTGGAAAGGTTCCGACTTGTACTTCTTGATAAAAAGCTTTCGAAAATCCAGATTGAGTTATAATTCGTAAACCAATTCGATAAGTATCAGCTTGTGAAAATTTATATTTTATCACCTCTCCTGTAGCATCTGTAAAATCGCCATTGTCAGTAAGATCCCAACCCCAAAAAAGAATGGGATCGTTAACAGAAGCAGCGGTACTTGTTAAGATGGTTGTATCACCAATACAAACTTCAGAAAACTCAAAATCAACAGTTTGTCCGAAGCTATAGATTGAAAATTGTGAAACAAATAAAAAAAGTATAAATCTGATTCTCATGCTATAAAAACTAAAAACGAAAAAATATTTTTATGCTATACCTACAAATTTAATGATTGTGCTTAGAAATTCTGATAAAAATAGACTTTATCCACCCATTATAAAAGAAAATTGGGGGGGAGTTTTCAACAACCTACTGAATAAAAAAGATAAGATATTTGCCGGGATTGGTTAGCTTGAAGCAAACAATTATTAAATTAGTGGCCGCTTTACGAATGAAACTAAAGAATGGGAAATAATTTTTTTTTGTTGGATCAAAATTCTCCTGAAGGGTTTGTTATTACTGATTTATTTTCTTCTTTAGACAAAGTAGTGAATTGCTTTTCGGTTTTTGAATTATTTGCCGAAGCATTGAATACCAAAAACCCAATTGTAATTTTAATTAATCGGCAGTATCTAAATGATATTGAGATTGGGGATGTGTTGTTGTTAGTAAAATCTAAAAATCCAAGACCTTTATTGATTCTATTTGATAAAGAAGAAATCGTAAAACAAGATTGTATTCGCTTTATAAATGAGGGGATTGATGGTTTTGTTTCTTCACAGGATTTGCCTGAGTATATCGAAAAATATGTTGATTCTTTGCTTCGAATACGCACTGATTCCAATTCAGGTTTATCGAATGGAGAAATATTCCAAATGTTGTTTGAAACCATGTTTAGTGCATATGCTCTTCATGAAATTATTGTTGATGATGCAGGGAAGCCAATAAACTATAAATACTTAGAAGTAAATCCAGCCTTTGAAAGAATAACTGGACTAAAAGCCAAGAAAGTTATTGGGAAAACCTTGCTTGATCTATTTCCAGATGCAAATCCTCAAGTAATTAAAAAATACGGCGAAGTCGCTTTGCAAAATGCGAAACTGCAATTTGAGCAATTTTCAGAAGAACATAAAAAGTACTTTGAAGTGATTGCTTTCAGCCCTCAAAGAGGTCGATTTTCTACTATTTTTACGGATGTAACCGATTATAAAGAGGCTCTCGAAATGCTTAAAAAATCGGAAGCTCAGTTAAAAGAACTCAACGAAACGAAGGATAAATTCTTTTCCATTATTGCTCATGATCTAAAAAACCCCTTCCATCATATTTTAGGTTTTGTTGACGTTTTATACACTGATTATAATGATTATTCTGATGAAGAAAAAAGGGAACTCATTGAGCAAATTAAAAAATCAACAGAGAGTGCCTATAATTTGTTGATCAATCTGCTGGAGTGGTCACGTATGCAATTAAAACGTATTTCGTTTGAACCCACGCAATTTGATTTATTCACATTAGCCAAGGAAGAAATTGAATGCCAGCAGCATGTTGCCAATGCAAAAAATATTGTCATTCAGAATGAACTTGAACATGAATTAATGGCTTTTGCTGATGTTAATATGATTCGTACTGTTCTTCGAAATTTGATTTCTAACGCTATTAAATTTTCCAATGAGGGTCGCCAGATCAATGTTACAGGGAGTTCAATGCCCAAATTTATAACGGTATGTGTTTCAGACAGTGGCGTTGGTATTTCTGAAGATCGCTTAAAGGAGATCTTTACCCTAAAAAATCAACAAAGTACTTTGGGAACAGCCAAAGAAAAAGGTACTGGTCTCGGATTAAATCTTTGCAAGGAATTTATTGAACGGAATAATGGAAAAATCTGGGCCGAAAGTCAACTAGGTTCAGGTAGTCGCTTTAATTTCTTATTACCCATATCATAAAGAATCATCATGAAAAACTACTTTCCTATTTTATTGATTGTCGCTATCGTCAGTCTAACAAATTGTGGTCAAAAACAAAATAGTCATGAAGCTGACCAGATATCTTCACCTCCAATTCAACTTAATCTTGAGCAAGCGCTATCATTGGCTCAATTACCACTAAAGTGCATCGGACAAGAATATCCCAATAAACTAAGTCAAACCTTAAATGATGAAAGTGATCTTGCTAATCCTGAAAAATTGCATCCTGCCTTTTACGGTTGCTTTGACTGGCATTCGTCGGTTCATGGACATTGGATGTTGGTTAAATTGTTGAAATTATATCCTGAAATTGAAATTCGCGATCAAATTATTGAAGCTCTCAAATCGAATATTACGAAAGAAAATATTTTACAGGAGATTGATTATTTTCATAGAATTCAGGAAAAATCATATGAACGAACCTATGGGTGGGCTTGGTTGCTAAAATTGGCGGAAGAATTACACACTTGGGATCACCCTTTTGCGAGGGAGCTGGAAACAAATTTGCAACCGCTTGCGGATCTTATAGTAAGCCGCTATATTGATTTCCTTCCTCGATTAAAGTATGCCATTCGTGTGGGTGAACATACCAATACTGCATTCGGCCTCACCTTTGCTTTCGATTATGCTGTGGCTACGAATCATGAGGAATTAAAAACGCTAATCTCCAAAAGAGCTCGTGAGTTTTATATGAATGATGTGAATTGCCCACTTTCATGGGAACCCAGTGGATTCGATTTTTTATCTCCTTGTTTAGAGGAAGCTGATTTAATGAGACGCGTTCTTTCTAATGAGGATTTTAAAACTTGGTTTAAAAACTTTCTGCCCTCAGTGGTACATCCCTCGTTTAGCTTAAAGCCGGCCGAAATATTGGATCGAACTGATGGGAAATTGGTTCATTTGGATGGCTTAAACTTTAGTAGAGCTTGGTGTTTGTACGGTATTGCCAATGAGTTTGAAGACTATGAATTTTTGAAAGAAATTGCAAAACAGCATATCGAATACTCATTGTCTAATGTAGCCAGCGACTCTTATGAGGGAGGCCATTGGTTGGCTTCGTTTGCATTGTTTGCGTTGGATTCTATTGACTAGCGATGATAAATTTATAGTTTCGGACACTGTTTTATTTTACCCAAACGGTTTTTATATTCAGGAATTCTTTTATTCCGTAGGAGCCCAATTCACGTCCAAAACCAGATTGTTTAATACCACCAAAAGGAATTCGAGGATCGGATTTTGTCATTCCATTGATAAATACTGCACCGGCTTCGATTTTTGTTGCCATTTTTTCGGCTAATACAAGATTTTTTGTCCAGAGGCTTGCCCCTAAACCCATGCTCGAATCATTGGCAATTTGAATGGCATCATCGGCATCTTTTGCTTTAATAACAGTCATTACAGGTCCAAATGTTTCTTCCATAAAAACGGGCATTTTGGTAGTTACATTTGTAACTAGCGTAAATTCGTAAAATAGTTGACTCTGTTCCGATCGTTTGCCTCCAATAATTATTTTTGCCCCCATTTCAACCGATTTCTGTACCTGATTTTCGATATTTATCAATAAATCTTCGCGAGCCATGGGTCCCATATCTGTATCTTCCAATAATGGATTTCCATGTGAAAGATTTTGCAATAATTTTTTCTGTTCTTCTACAAACTGATCATAAATACCCTCCTCTACGATAAATCGTTTTGCAGAAATACAAACTTGTCCAGCATTTAACATTCGAGAGCTTACGGCTGTTTTGCATGCTAAATCAATGTCTGCATCATTTAATACGATAAAAGGATCAGAACCACCCAATTCCATCACGCACTTTTTAAGATGTTTCCCTGCTTGTGCGGCCACAGCGCTTCCTGCCTGCATACTTCCAGTAAGTGTAACGCCACAAATAGCGGGATGGGCAATTACTTGTTCTGATAGATCAATGGGAATCATCAAATTCTGGAAAGTATTTTCAGGGAAACCAGCATCAATAAATAATTTTTCAATGGCAATGGCACATCCCATCACATTGGGAGCATGTTTTAAAACCATTGCATTACCTGCCATCATCGTTGGCACGGCTGCTCGAAGGACTTGCCAAAAAGGAAAATTCCAGGGCATGATGGCATAGACAATACCTATCGGATCAAATTGGATCCTTGATTTGCTGGCATCACTTTTAATGATTTCCTTAGCTAAAAGTTGCTCTGTATTTTCAGCATAGTATTCGCAAAGCCAGGCGCATTTTTCAATTTCTGCTCTTGATTCACGGATGATTTTCCCCATTTCATTGCTGATCAAAACAGCATATTCCTCTTGATTCTTGCGAAGCAATTTGGCCATTTTTAAAAAGAAGATGGATCGATCTTTAAAACTCTTGTGTTTCCATTCGTGAAAACGCTCGGCAGTTTTCTGAATGCTATTATCAAGTTCCTTTGAATTTAAAGGAGAATATCTAGCTATGAGCTCTTGGGTATATGGATTGATGCTTTGGAACATATTTATTGATTTTAAAACAAAAATACTGCATAATATTAAGCTTTCATTATAAAATGAAACTCAAAATTAGCAAATGAATAAAGCCTTTTCGCTTCCTAGTATTTAGTATTTTAAATAACAAGTTTGTATAATGATATGTTCAAAGAAATCATTACATTTGATATAATAAACTACATATTTTCTAAACAAAATCTAAAATAGCTTGAAAATGTACATTATTAAAATAATAATATAATTTTTTATTAATCTATTTAAAATAATTTACTATGAAAACCAAGCCTATAAGTCTCTTATTGTTTGCGATTTGTTTCATGTTATTTTTTTCTTGTGGTAAAGATGATCTTGGTAGTGTTGGAGGGTCACAGTCAGAATTTGGTGAAGTTGGAAATACCATAGATTGGACCGTTGGTCAATTTGGAATTTCTGGAGCATCGATGTCTGTTACTGCATTAGAAAATGGAGTGTCTACCTTTACTTGTTCTGGGACTGCATCAAGTAGTACTTACGT
>JBFFMB010000058.1:0-7530 GCA_041554455.1 Bacteroidales bacterium | reverse complement strand
CCACAATTTAACACTAAAATTTTCATTTCTTTGATTTTGCATGTCTGATAGGCGTTTCCAACAATCAGGCTTAAATTTAGATATTGTTTATTTTTTAACACTAAGGCTATTTAAAGCCTCTTTTTCAACAAAGAACAAAAAATCAGTGTTCTTTTTTCGAATCGCAAAATTAACTATTATTTATACATAAAACGACTATAATATCAAGCAAATTTCAATACATAATCTCAAAATAGAATAACTCTAAATAATTGATTTTAAATATGTCAATAAATCCATATAATTGAATATTAAAAGATTATTAACACAATTTAACATGGCAAAGCAGAACATATACAGCAAGACTCTAAGCATCTGTTATTTAGAGCCATTTTAGCTAGATTTGTAGATAATATTTTTTATATTTGGTTTCTAAGGTGGAATTTGAAGGGTTAGAAGAAATTTTTTTGATAGTAGTTGTTAATCATTTAACAATTAAAAAACTAAGAATCAAGATAAATAACAAATAAACACATTATTCAACCTAATTATTTAGAAGTTATGACAAACAAAATTACATCTCTGAGCGAATACCTTCAGAAGTATCAGGAGAGTGTTGCGAACCCTGAGGCATTTTGGGGTAAAATTGCAGAAGACTATTATTGGCACAAAAAATGGGACAAGGTCCTTGAATGGGACTTTACAGGGCCAGATGTAAAATGGTTTCTAGGAGGCAAATTAAATATTACTGAAAACATTTTTGAACGTAATCTTTTTTTACGGAAAGATCAGCCAGCGATTATTTGGGAACCCAATGATCCAAAAGATGAAAATGTTGTTCTTACCTATATGCAACTTTATGAAAAAGTATGCCAATTTTCAAATGCCTTATTAAATCAAGGGATTAAAAAAGGTGATCGTGTGACTCTTTACCTACCCATGATTCCTGAGCTTGCCATTGCAATGCTAGCTTGTGCTCGTATTGGTGCTATTCACTCAATTGTATTTGCAGGATTTTCAGCAAACGCATTAGCAGATCGTATTAATGATGGAACTTCTAATATCGTTCTTACTTCGGATGGTGGTTATAGAGGCACTAAAACCATTCCTCTAAAAGCTATCGTTGATGAAGCACTAGAGACTTGTCCAACTATTGAAAAATGTATCGTATACAAACGCACTGGAGAAGACATTAACATGAAAGCTGGTCGCGATATTTGGTGGAATGATGCTATTGCAGGTGTAGAAATCGAAAATAAAGCAGAAGTGATGGATTCTGAAGATACGCTCTTCATTCTTTATACGTCTGGTTCAACCGGAAAACCAAAAGGGGTACTTCATACTACAGCAGGTTATATGGCTTGGGCTGAATACACCTTCAAAAATGTATTCCAGTATAGCGATGGCGATATGTGGTGGTGTACTGCTGATATTGGCTGGGTAACTGGTCACTCTTACATTGTTTACGGACCATTATTGGCTGGTGCAACTTCTATCATGTTCGAAGGTGTTCCAACATGGCCAGATGCAGGACGTTTCTGGGAAGTCGTTGAAAAATATAAAGTAACTCAATTCTATACAGCTCCAACTGCTATTCGTGCATTGGTTG
Organism: Bacteroidales bacterium; assembly: GCA_041554455.1. GTDB lineage: Bacteria > Bacteroidota > Bacteroidia > Bacteroidales. The sequence goes on along the minus strand of JBFFMB010000058.1, from coordinate 5,942 downwards.
CTCAAGGAACTGATTTTGTCACAAAACATGATTTAAGTTCATTAAAAACATTAGGAACCGTTGGCGAACCTATCAATGAAGAAGCATGGCGCTGGTATCACGATGTTGTGGGTGGTGGAAAATGCCCGATTGTTGATACATGGTGGCAAACCGAAACCGGTGGAATTATGATTACTCCTCTTTCAGGAATTACACCAACCAAACCTAGTTTCGCAACATTACCATTACCAGGAGTTCAGCCTTGTTTAGTTGACAACGAAGGCAATGAGATTCATGGCAATAGTGTTGAAGGAAACTTATGTATTAAATTCCCATGGCCAGGTATGCTACGTTCAACCTATGGCGATCACGAAAGATGTAAACAAACTTACTTCTCAACCTATCCTGGATTATATTTCACAGGAGATGGTGCAAAACGTGATGAAGAAGGTTATTATCGCATTATGGGTCGTGTTGATGACGTAATCAATGTGTCGGGTCATCGTATTGGTACAGCCGAAGTTGAAGATGCGATTAACCAACATCCAAAAGTAAACGAATCAGCTGTTGTAGGTTATCCTCACGATATTAAAGGATCTGGTATTTATGCTTATGTAACCTGTGATAATTTATCAGATGCTGAACTCGCAACGATCGAAGCCGAAATCAGAGCAACTGTAACCAAACAAATTGGAGCTATTGCTAAACCTGATATGATTCAATTGGTCACTGGTTTACCAAAAACACGTTCTGGTAAGATTATGCGTCGTATCCTTCGTAAAATTGGAGAAGGAGATGCGTCTAATCTTGGTGATACATCTACTTTACTCGATCCAGGTGTTGTTGAAGATATTATCGACGGCGCTAAAGTTGAAGTAAAACGATAATGAATACTACTAACTAAATAATTTAAGGCATTTCGGATTTGCGTCCGGACTGCCTTATTTTTTTAGATAGAAGACAGAAGTCAGTATACAGCATTTAGAATGAAAACTGCTAAAACATTTCAGGATTTGGAAGTTTGGCGAAAAGCTCATCAATTGGTACTTTTAATTTACAAAGAATCAAAACTTTTCCCAAATGATGAAATCTATGGGCTTATTTCTCAAATCAGAAGAGCTGCAGTTTCAATCCCAGCAAACATTGCTGAGGGTTTCAAAAGAGAAGGTGTAAAAGAAAAAATACGTTTTTATAACATTGCACAATCATCACTAGAAGAAGTTCGATATTTTTTAATTCTTGCTCAAGACTTACAATTCATGAAATCTGAAGAGGCATTATCAAATATTGATGAAATTGCACGTATGCTAGACGCCTATGTTAGAAAAATGCGAACCAATTAGTTTTACATCTTCTGACTCCTGTATTCTGTATTCTTAGTAAAGAAAAATTAACCTAATTATAAAAACAAAATATTATGGAAAAGAAAGTTATGAATAGGAACTTCGTTATTCTAGGAGCAATCCTTATTCAATTAGCACTTGGTGCTATATACGCATGGTCAGTTTTTACAAAACCCTTAACAGAAGCAGGATGGTCTAAAGCAGACACTCAATGGATATTTGCTGTTGGATTAGCTGCCTTTGCAATCTTTATGGTATTATCAGGCAAAAAAATGCCAACTGTTGGACCACAAAAACTTGCTATACTTGGTGGGTTATTATTAGGAATTGGATATATATTAGCAGGCCTATTTGGAGGGACTGATTTCTGGCCACTTTTAATATTCATTGGACTTTTAGGTGGTGCTGGTATTGGTATAGCTTATGTTGTACCTATTGCTGTTGGGATGCGTTGGTTTCCGGACAAAAAAGGAATGATTACTGGATTGGCTGTTGCAGGCTTTGGCTTTGGAGCAACCATTTGGATTAAATTAGCTGGAGCATGGGGTCACCTTATAGAAAATGTAGGACTTTCGAATACGTTTATGTATTACGGTATTGCATTTGCTGCTATGGTTATCATTGGTGGTTTATGGATGAAATTTCCTCCTGTCGGTTGGTCGCCAAAAGGCTATGAAGCAAAACAAGCTGCTGCAGGCATTACAGATTCAGATAAAGCTGAGTTTTCAAGCAAAGAAATGCTTGGAAAAGTTCAATTTTATTTAATATTCTTCACTTTTGTATTTAGTGCAGGAGCAGGTTTAATGTCCATCGGACTGATGAAGCTTTATCCAATGGAAGCCCTCCAAGCTGCTGGTTTAACAAACATTGAAGCTAGCGCAATAGCAGGTACAGCGATGGCTTTATTTTTTAGCTTAGCAAATGGATTGGGTCGAATTATATGGGGATTGATTAGTGATAAATTGGGTCGTAAAAAATCTATCATTATCATGACAGCTATTCAGGGTATTACTGTCATTCTTTTCACATATATGGCTGGAAACGAGTTTCTTCTTTATCTAGGAGCAACCTTAATCGGATTTAATTTCGGTGGTAATTTTGCCTTATTCCCAACCATTACTGCTGATACTTTTGGCGCGAAAAACGTTGGACAAAATTACCCATTTGTATTCCTTGCATATGGTGTTGGCGGAATTGCTGGACCTATACTCGGAGGAATGATGGGCGACTTAGGAAACTTTGCATTAGCATTTACGATAACAGGTGTTGCTGTGTTAATCGGAACGGTTCTTACCATTATGGTAAAACCTGCACAGAAGGCCTAATTTTCATCTCTTACTAACCAAATGAAAAACCCGATCGTACGATCGGGTTTTTTTAGTTAAAAAACAGCTTTAAATTTCACTTCAATTACCTACTTAATCAGAAGTTTCTTAAATTTGTGTTAACATTTTCACAACAATCTAATAATCAAGAATAAATTATCACTATCAAATAAAAAAAGATGGGTATTCGTAAACTAAATAGTATTTTCAAACCACAGCGTATAGCAATCATTGGGGTTCCAACCGATCCATTAAGTGTTGGTGGAATCACACTAAGTAATTTAGTAAGTGGCGGATTCAGGGGCGTAGTTTATCCGGTCAACCCTAAATACGAAGCTGTTATGGGCATCCCTTGCTATCCGAATGTAAAAAGTTTACCCAAAACACCCGATCTTGCTGTGATTTGTACTGGTTCAAAACTCGTCCCACAATTAGTTGAAGAATGTGGTGAAGCAGGGATTAATGGCATTATCATCATGACTGCCGGATTCAAAGAAATTGGTGAAGAAGGAAAAAAGCTACAAGATCAAGTGATGAGCATTGTAGAAAAGTATCCTGATATGCGAGTGATTGGCCCAAATTGCATGGGTGTTATCAACCCCGGAATGAATATGAATGCCAGTTTTGCCCGTAATATGCCCAAAAAAGGACATGTTGCTTTTATTTCTCAATCTGGTGCCTTAGGAAGTGCAATGCTCGACTGGGCTGAAGAAGAAAATATTGGCTTCTCCTATTTTGTTTCGATTGGGAATGCAATGGATTTAAGTTTTGGCGAATTGATCGATTATTTTGGTCAGGATTCAAATACAAAAACAATTGTCCTTTATGTCGAATCGATTAAAGACGTTCGGAAATTCATGACAGCCGCTCGTGCCTTTGCGCGCAAAAAACCGATTATTGTTTATAAAGCAGGGCGATTTGCGGAATCTGCTCGTGCAGCCTTTTCGCATACTGGAGCTATTGCTTCGGAAGATGCTGTTTATGACGCTGTTTTTCGTCGTGCCGGAATGGCTAGAGTTTATAATATTGGAAACATTTTCAATTTTACAGATTTAGTTGGCAGAAAACGAATCCCAAAAGGGCCAAACTTAGCCATTGTTACCAATGCCGGTGGACCGGGTGTTATGGCCACAGATACCTTAATTTCAAAAGGAGGAACGCTTGCAAAATTAGAGGAAGATACTATTCAAAAATTAAATACCCTACTACCCCACTTCTGGTCGCACGGAAATCCAGTTGATGTCATTGGAGATACCGATCCTACTAGATATTCTGAAGCTACTAAAATTGTCATTGAAGATCCAAATGTTGATGCAATTTTAGTGATTCTTACTCCACAGGCCATGACTAAGCCTACCGAAACAGCCAGACTACTAGCCCTTATTGCTGAAACAAATTCAAAACCAATTATGGCTGCGTGGATGGGTGGAAAAAGCATGAGAGAAGGAATTTCTCTTTTCAATAAAGCAGGGATAGCAGCTTATGAAACACCCGAACATGCAATCGAAGCTTTTATGACGCTAGTGAGTTACTCCAGAAATCTTGAAGCATTATTTGAAACGCCAAAAGATGTTCCTGTACGCTTTAATTATGATCGCCATAAATTGCGTGAGGAGTTCGATGAAGAAATGAAAAATAAAGGACGGGTTTTATCTGAAATTGACTCCAAGAAATTACTTGAAACTTATGGGATACAAACCTCCAGCCCAACGACTGCAACAAACGAACGTGATGCAGTGAAAGTAGCTAATAAATTAGGGTATCCATGTGTCATGAAAATATTATCGACAGATGTTCCGCATAAAGCAGAAGTTGGTGGTGTCGTTCTAAATATTGGCGGTGAAAAAGGGGTTGTAGCTGCTTATCGCTCAATAATGAGAAGTGCCGCAGAAAATATGCCTAACATTAAAGTAAGTGGTGTTAGTTTACAACCCATGTGCAACAATAAAAATGGTGTTGAGCTAATTTTAGGCATTAAAAAGGATTCCGTTTTTGGCACGGTAATTCTTGCAGGAATGGGTGGACTGGGGTCAGATTTAATAAAAGATACGGCCTTAGGATTTCCTCCTTTAAATGAACGTTTAGCGCGTTTGATGCTTGAATCTTTAAAGATTTATCCCATGCTGAAAGGATACCGGGGCATGAAACCCAAGAATATTGACAAATTGATAGAAGTCATGATTCGTTTGTCTTATTTGGCGGCTGATTATCCGGAAATTGAAGAATTAGATATTAACCCCATTTTGGTTACAGAAAATGATGTCGTAGCTTTGGATGCCAGAGTTGTTTTAGATAGTGAAATATTGAAAAATCCGGTACCCCAATATTCGCATTTAGCACTTCACCCTTATCCTGAGAAATATGTTAAAACTGAACGTCTGAATGACGGCACACAAATCATTCTTCGACCTATAAAACCCGAAGATGAACCCCTTTGGTTAGAATTACTGAGTAGCTGTTCAAAAGAAGCGATCTATTCGCGTTTCCGTTATAACTTCCATTTTGATTCGCATGAAATCGCGACCCAGTTTTGTTATATCGATTATGCTCGTGAAATTGCCATTGTTGCTGAAATCATGGAGGAAGGTCAACGCAAATTAATTGGAGTTGGACGTTTAATTGCTGACCCGGATCATGAAATTGCCGAATATGCAGTATTAATTACAGATAGTTGGCAACGTAAAGAATTGGGAGTATTGTTCACCGAATATTGTTTGGAGGTGGCCAAAGAATGGAAGCTAAAAACATTCTATGCTCAAACAACCAAGGATAATCATGCGATGATATCCGTATTTAAAAAACTTGGTTTCCGAATTAAATTCAATTCGGATGGGACTGTGGATGTTTATCGTGAATTAAAATAAGCCAGACTTATCATCTGAATGACATTAAAAGAAAAAATATTCGAAGCTGCGGAAGCCATTCGAAGGGCGAAGTATGCTGTTGGTTTTACCGGGGCTGGCATATCTGTTGAAAGTGGCATCCAGCCCTTTCGGGGAGATTCAGGCTTATGGAATGATCACGACCCCATTTTTGTGGAAATCGAATACTTTTCTAAAAAACCATTACAATCCTGGCAAAAAATCAAAGAAATTTTTTACGATAAATTTGAAGAAGCCCAACCAAACTTAGCGCATGAAATACTGGCTAAGATGGAAAAGCGCGGTTTTCTGGAATCAGTCATCACTCAAAACATCGACAATTTGCATCAAAAAGCAGGTTAAAAATATGTGTATGAATTACATGGAACATCACGCACCTTGTCCTGCACTGAATGCTCTTCAGAATTCGACAT
>JBFFMB010000057.1:0-7552 GCA_041554455.1 Bacteroidales bacterium | reverse complement strand
GGAACAAATTATTAAAACGTAGAAGGACTCAAACTATAATAAATATTTTATTTTTTGCAATCATAATTATAGTAACGATCTCCTTTTCATACTATTTTTTGAAATCGGACTATGAAAAAGGAAAACAATACAATCAAAGCCAAAAGAGTAAGAATAATCAAACAAAAGCTTTAAGAGATGAAATCAATTACAATCATTTGATTTGGGAGGGAGACAACTATTTTAATAATAACGAATGGTACGCAGCAATTTTAGACTATAAAATAGCAATAGAAATTACACCAAATAGATTTGAAGCTCAATATAAACTAGCAAAAGCATACAGTTTTTTGTGCAAAATAAAAAATAAAGAATGTGAGAAAGCAAAGTATCTTATAGACAGTCTAATTAATCACAATAAAGACAGTGTTGTACTCTATAAACTAAGGGCTGACTATAGGTATCACATTGGAGATACAATTGGCTCTTATAAAGATTTTTCAATAATTGATAAACTGACAATGAATATACAATAAACGTTGCCTAACAACGGCTCATAAAATATGGCATTTCGAACACGATAAAAACAATTGACCCATTGAAAAAAACATCATCATCATGAATATTCCTGAAAAGTGGATTAATTTTCTGTATACGATTTCGACAGGTACTAGAAAAGTAAGAAACCTGCTCACACCTATTGGTGTGATTATTTTTGGATCGTTTATTTTTCTTTTTGTTTTAGCTGCAATATTTATTGACACTAGCCTGAATTTACCAAAATTGAATCTAAACAATTGGAATGTGATTATTTCAATACTTCTTTTGATCGTTGGTCTTTTCTATGTTATATGGTCGATTATTCATTTTTTTAAAGCAAAAGGAACACCTGTCCCAATTAATCCTCCCCCGAAATTAGTATGCACTGGACCCTATGCTTACTCTCGAAATCCAATGTTAACAGGGGTGTTTTTTTTACTATTTGGAATTGGTTTTTGGATTGGTAGCTTTTCACTTATACTAATTTTTACACCCCTATTTATTCTTGCCAATACGCTTGAATTGAAAATAATTGAAGAACCAGAATTAGAAAAACGTCTGGGTAAAGAATATTTAGACTATAAACAGAGGACTCCAATGTTTATTCCCGGCTTGAAAAAGCGCTAAACCCTTAGGCCTAAAAATCATGAAAACAAACTCGATTCAAATGGCAAATCCGACAAATTATTTCATCCTAATTTGTGAAGATTTTAGCATTTATTTTTAATTCGATTTTATCAGAGATTCTTGACAACAGTCAATCTATTTGTGTAAATATTTTGATATTTTTGTTTTCATCAACATAGTATGAATGTATTCTTTGACTGTTTATTCATTACTTAATACTCATGAAAAACGTCTTACACTATTTCAAATTCCATCTTTGCTCAATTGGACTAGTCCTATTGATCGTTTTAATCGCTTGTAATCAGAAAGAAGAAGCTATGTCTTTAGAAGATAAAATTGCCCATGCCGTTGAGTCACGAAAAATGCCTCTCCTCAGTAATAAAGAACTGATTTTTTCATCGCCTCATTGGCTTCTTGAAAGCAATCAACAACATTCTGAGATCATAAGACAACTTGAAAACTATCTGCCAACGATTGAAATAGAGAAAGGGAATTCTAAAACAACCGATTTACCCAAAAACATAAGCAATAGTTTAGGTCAAGAAATATTAACAAGTGCTTTTTTTAAAAAAGAAACTTCGCTTGATCTTCTCTGCAAACAAAAAAATCTGAATGGCGTTATTGTGCTTCATAAAGGGCAGATTGTTTATGAAAAATATCCAGATATGGATGCTTCCGAAAGGCATAATTATTTTTCTGTCAGCAAGTCGTTTGTCGGTACAATAATCGCCAAATTAGCAGATGAGGGAAAGTTGAATGAACAAGATTCTATTGGACAATATCTTGAAGAATTTAGAAACAAACCGCTTGGAAAAGTCTCGATTAATGATTTGCTTCGGATGTCATCAGGAATTAACTGCCGAGAGATTGTTGACAATAACGCATCCTTTACTGATGCTGAACATTGTTTTTACAAATTTCTACAATATAGGGCTATATATCCTGAACCAGAAAAGGGGTTTGATCAAACCTTAATGGAATTTCTGGCTGATGCCGGAGCATATGAGACTGCGGGACAAACCTATGATTATACATCGGCGAATACGGTCATCCTATCAACCATAGCTGAACGGATTACCGGGATGCCTTATCACGCATTGGTTTCAACATTGATTTGGTCTAAAATTGGAGCTGAAGATAATGCTCGCATTACGTTGTCAAGCACTGGTATTGCAGGAAGTGCTGGATTTATGATGTCACGATTGCGAGATCTGGCCAGATATGGTTTGGCTTTTACTGATGATGCACCCACTAAAATAGCATCCGATAGGTATTTACGATTATTGAGACAAGGAGACAAGGAATTATTCTTAACGGATGAAGCTCTCGCAAACATATTTGAAGGTCAAGAAGCAGCTTTTCAAAGCTATCAATGGGATGTTGTATTTGAAGATGGCGATTTTGCAAAATTTGGTTTCGGGGGGCAAGGATTATACATATCACCCGGAAAAAGGCTGATCATCGCTTTTTTTAGTGCCAATAAAAATGAGACCAAGGATAATAAAAGTCTATACTATTTGGCGCGAAGTTTAGCCCTGCTCGAGCGATTTAAGATTATACATTAAGCAATGAAAATAATTTTAACATCCATAGGAACCCAAGGGGATATTGAGCCTTTTTTGGCCATTGGAAAAATGCTAAAAGGGAAAGGGCATCAGGTTATTTGCGCATTTTCAGAACAGTATAAAGAACTGACAGAAAATTGTGACATAGAATTCGCTTCATTGGGAAAAAAAATTGATGATTTACTTGAAAGCGATGCAAGCAGAACAGCTATGGGAGGAGGGTCAGGAATTAAAAAATTCATTGCTTTTATCAAACTGGCAAGAATTCAAAAAGCCCCAAATAAAGAAAAAGAAGTTAAATTATACGACCTTATTGAAAAAGAAAAACCCGATAGGATTGTTTATCATTCAAAAAATATTTATCCACTACTATGGGAATATAAGAACAGCGGAAAAACAATTTTTATAAGTCCTTTTCCCTATTTACATTATGTAAAAGGACATCCATTTCTTGTTTTCAATAGTAAAAATTATGGAGAGTATTTTAATAAACTAACATTTAAACTGTATGATTTTGGGGTCGTTACATCAAGCATAATTGCTAAAAAGTGGTTGCAAATCAACGATAAAATTTCACGAAAGCAATTAAAAAATATCATTCACAACAGGAAATTTATTTATACAATTTCGCCCAGTTTATTCCCACAACCAACTTATTGGAAAAGCAATGTTAAAATTTTAGGACATCAAGAATTAAAGAGAAAAACAAATTGGAAACCCGAAATGGAATTAACTGAATTCATTGAAAAACATGAAAAAATAATATTTATCACTTTCGGCTCAATGACTAATCCTGAACCTCAACAAAAAACGAATCTGATTCTTGAAATTCTTGAACGAAATAAAATACCTGCAATCATAAATACAGCATCGGGTGGTTTAATTAAACCCGATAAATTCAATTCAGCATTGATTTGTTTTGTTTCGCAAATTCCGTATGATTGGATTTTCCCAAAAATGTATGCCGTGATTCATCACGGGGGTGCTGGAACAACCCATTTAGCAGTGAAATATGGTTGTGCAACAATGATAATCCCACATATAATTGACCAGTTTGTTTGGGATAATATTATTTTTGAGATGGGACTTGGACCAAAAGGAGTTAACCTAAGTAAATTAAGCAGTAAAAATCTCGAACCGAAAATCTTAGAATTACTTAACAATAGAAGTTTTAAAGAAAAAAGCACGCAAATTGGTAATCAAATGAAAAAAGAAGACTTTAAAGATGAATTATATAAGACAATCATTGAATAACTGTCTGCAAAAAAAATGACCATCGACCTAAATAACAAAAAATTTAAATCTGAATTCATTAATATGACTAAAAAAGGTATTCTAGTATTCGTCATTGGACTCATTGGATTATCACAATTATTTGCACAATCAAATAATACCATCGTCATTGATAGGGATATCCAGTTAATTCATCTTCAAGATTCGATCTATGTTCATGTGAGCTGGCATCAATCTGATAATTCTATGCGTTTTCCGTCCAATGGACTGATTCTTATAAAAAAAGGCCAAGCTCTGATGATCGATACGCCAATGGATAATGACAAAACGGAGCGATTATGCCAGTTTTTAAAGCAGTCTTTTTCGGTCGATCTAACAACACTCATCATTGGCCATTTTCATGACGATTGTTTGGGCGGCTTAGCTTATCTCCAAAGCATCGGTGTTGAATCCATTGCCAACGCACTAACGATCGATAAATGCAAAGAGATTGGATTAGCCACCCCATCAACAGCTTTCACAGATTCCTTGAGCTTTGATTTTAATGGAGAGCCGATTGAGTGTCGATTTTTTGGAGCTGGGCACTCATTCGACAATATCACGGTCTGGTTTCCTAACAAACAGTTATTATTTGGGGGCTGTTTAGTCAAGTCGATCAATTCACGCGGACTCGGAAATTTATCGGATGCCGTTGTAAATAATTGGGATTCGACCATTAACAATATATTGAAAGCCTACCCTAGCATAGAAACGATTATCCCTGGGCATGGAGCTATGGGGGGAATAGACTTACTTTCGCATACCATTGAATTAGTTGAAGAAGAAAAAAATGGAAGAAATTGAATTTATACTTTATGTGTTAGATCAGGAAAAAAGCACTGCTTTTTATGAACAATTATTATACAAAAAGCCAAGCTTAAACGTTCCCGGAATGACAGAATTTGAATTATTTAAAGGTGTCAAATTAGGACTCATGCCCGAAAATGGGATTGCAAAAATCATTCAAGATCGAATGCCTCACCCCCATCAAGGGAATGGAATTCCACGATGCGAATTGTATATAAAAATGGATGACGCCAAAAAATATATGGACAGAGCAGTCCAATTGGGAGGGAAAGAAATTGATGCCTTAAAAATCAGAGACTGGGGTGATAGCGTTGGATATATTTCAGATTTAGACGGACATATTATTGCATTTGCGGAAAAATAAAATAAGGCAGCTTTGGATTAAGTGAATATAATGCAATCCCTAAGTTTCAGTATTTTTCTGAAAATCATATCCCTTTATTGATTTCTTAATTGATAGAAAAAATCATCGGTTTTCAAGCAAACATTGATTAATATTGTCAAAGCAAATCCTTCTGGCATGAACACAAAAAATTTCTTTTTTATACTCGCCCTCTTCGGAATGCTTGCTTCCGAAATAAGTGCTCAAAATGTATTGATCACAAGCATTGGCAATCCAAACGAACCATCCATTATGATGGATCCTAATAATCCACAAATTTTAGTGGCCGGATCTAACCTCAACTATTGTTATACAAGCCAAGATGGTGGAGCACACTGGCAAACTCAAACCATGAACTCCACGCATGGAGTATGGGGCGACCCCGTTATAGATGTCGATATTCACGGTAATTTTTATTTCTTCCATCTATCGAATCCAGCCACTGGGAATTGGGTCGATCGCATCGTTTGTCAAAAATCAAGCGATAATGGTTTGACATGGTCTAACGGAAGTTATGCCGGACTAAATGGGAAGAAAGTTCAAGATAAACATTGGAGCATTATTGATAGAAACAATAATAATATTTATATCACCTGGACTCAATTTGATGAATATGGGAGTCTGAATCCATCCGATAGCTCTACGATTTTATTTTCAAAATCATTGGATGCCGGCTTGTCGTGGTCAACACCTAAACGAATCAATAAGTTTGCCGGTGATTGCAGGGACGGCGATAATACAGTAGAAGGGGCAGTACCGGCTATCGGTCCAAATGGAGAGATCTATGTTTGCTGGGCAGGGCCACAAGGATTGGTATTCAATCGTTCGTTGGATCAAGGAGAAAGCTGGCTGGACAGAGAAATTCTTATTGGTCCCTTCCCGAATGGATGGGCTTACGATATACCCGGCATTAGCCGATGCAATGGATTACCAATCACCAAATGTGATTTGAGTGGAGGTGCTAACCATGGAACGATATATGTGAACTGGTCGGATCAACGCAATGGATTGAGTGATACTGATATCTGGCTAGCGAAATCAACGGATGGAGGAAATAGCTGGAGCGCCCCTATACGTGTAAATGATGATGACACCCAGAATCAGCAATTTCTTACGTGGATGGATGTCGATCAGACCAATGGGAATTTATATTTTGTGTTTTATGATAGACGCAACTATAGTGATCTGCGAACAGATGTTTATATGGCCTATTCATCGGATGGTGGAGAACACTTTATCAATAAAAAGATCAGTGAAACCCCCTTCATCCCCAATGATGGTATTTTCTTTGGAGATTATACCAATATTGTAGCGCATAATAATATTGTTCGCCCTATTTGGACGCGATTAAATGTTGGGCATTTGAGTCTATTAACGGATATCACTCCCATTGAGGATTTGCTTGCCATAGATGAGTTGGATGAGAATGTGATTGAAGATGTGAAGCAATACCCCAACCCTATTTCAAATAACATCAGTTATGTTTCTTTCAAACTTCATAGCCCATCAGTCATTCGATTAGAGATCTTTGATCAGCAAGGAAAAGTTATCCATACCATTATCAATAACGAAAAAATGGGTTATGGGAAATACATTATTCCAATCAATCTGGAAGAATTGAATTTACCAACAGGGACTTATTATCATAAATTGTCTGTAGATGATACTTCGAAAAGCCTAAAGACCATGGTTGTTAAGTAGGCGCTCTGATATAGATTTAGCTTCGCTGATTTTCAATTCTCAGTCGCTACGCTTCTTCGAAATGACAGCTATAATAAAACACCTCACCTTTTTTTTATTTCGATGAATGCAATGAGGAGAAATTTTATTTCATCATTCCATCACGGATTGCTTTGAACTCTGAACCTTCATTCCAATTAGGAAATGTATTTTCGTTGGCCAAGCGTAAGCCAATTGTAAAGAAAAGCTGTGCATCTTCAGCATTGCCACGATAATCAGCATTTACATCATAATTATCGGACGGCTTATGATAGGTATTCGCCCAATAATGATTGATCTTTTCCTTCGCCCAATCAACTCCATGCTCCCGACTTTCTGTCCATCCTTTAATAAACAAAGAAGGAATCCCTACTTTGGCAAAGCTAAAATGATCGGAACGATAATACATCCCATTTTCGGGGAATGGCTCCTGTATCATATAACGATCTTGTTTGGCTGCAGCATCCCTCACATAATTGTCCAATTCAGATTGTCCCAAACCCGTTACCGTGACGTCTTTCATTTTCCCCATAGGAATAAACAATTCGTAATTCAAATTAGCAACGGTTTTCTGTGCTGGGAAATTGGAATTTTTCGCATAATAATCGGAACCCAGCATACCTGTTTCTTCGGCTGTAACCGCCACAAAAACAACCGATCG
>JBFFMB010000056.1:0-7553 GCA_041554455.1 Bacteroidales bacterium | reverse complement strand
TTTATGATGGCGAGTTCGTCACTTTCTTTCACCAAGGCATAGCCGTCTGAAAAAGGAAGTGCTAATTCATATTTAGCTTCAATGATGAGTTTCCCTTTTGAGTTGATATAGCCCCATTTTTGTTGAATGCTCACAGGAAACAGACTCGTGAATCCTGATTGAGTAAAGCTTTGGAGGCTGAAAATAAATGTTAGGAATAAAATGGAAAGAACTCTAATTTTCTTGGAATCAGTTAGGTAATAATTCATTCTTCAATCGTTAATAAAACAAGCGCGTAAATTGACAATGCAATTTAATAAAAAAGATTGAATTTGAATAATTAAAGGGGGTGGGAATATTAACTAAATACTTGAGTGGTAAGGTGTGCGGTTAATTATACTTCTTCCAAGGGTTACTTCATCGGCATATTCAAGTTCGTCACCAATGGAAATCCCACGGGCAATGGTCGAAATCTCAATAGTAAATTCCTTGAGTTTTTTGTAGATGTAAAAATTTGTTGTATCACCTTCTATGGTCGTTGATAGAGCCATCACAACTTCTTTGATTCCTTCGGTTTTTACTCTTTCTACTAAGGAATTAATGGTGAGATCATTTGGGCCAATCCCATCCATTGGGGAGATGATTCCACCTAAAACATGATAAAGGCCTATGAATTGTGACGTATTCTCAATAGCCATCACATCGCGAATATCTTCAACAACACACAAAAGATTTGGGTCTCGTTTTGGATTCGCACAAATTTCGCAAACATCGGAATCTGAAATATTATGACAATGTTTACAATGCATTATTTCGTTTCGCATACGGATGATGCTTCGACCGAAATTTTCAACATTTGCTTTGTCTTGTTTGAGTAAATGCAAGGCTAGTCGTAACGCACTTTTCCTCCCAATACCAGGCAAACGGCTCAATTCATTGACGGCTTCTTCTAATAATTTTGATGAGTAAGAATTCACAAATGTCTTTTTGATTAATAGGATGCTAAATTAAACTATTTCCTAATAAATGGGTTAATTTTACGTTAGTTTAAGAAAATCTCTATGAAAAAATACATTCTCATCATTTCGCTTTTAGCCTTTGTTTTTTCTGGATTTATAGCGCAGGAAAGTGCTCGCAATCAAACTGATGATAAAGGCAAAAAACAAGGTTTTTGGAAAAAATATGACGAGATGGGTTATGTCCGTTATGAAGGTCATTTCAAAGATGATATACCCATAGGCGAGTTTAAATATTACTATCCTGATGGAGAAATACGTGCAATTTCGATAATTTTTGATGAAGGACATAAATCGAATACAAGATTGTTTCATCGTAATGGAAAACTAATGGCAGAAGGGATGTATGTAGATCAGAAGAAAGATGGTGTTTGGAAATATTATAGCGAATTTGACGGCATATTGCTTTCAACAGAGTCTTATGTAGAAACACTTAAACAAGGAGTTTGGCAACAGTACTATCCTGATAAAACGATCGCTGAGACACTTATTTATGAAAACGATGTTCGTCAAGGTATTTGGAGGCAATTTTTTACGGATGCGACACTTAAATTAGAGGGAACCTACTTAAATGATCAAAAAGAAGGCTTTTTCAAAATCTATCATCCCAATGGACAAATTGAAGTCAGTGGGCTGTATCATAATGGTTTAAAGAATGGTTTATGGACTGAGTTTGATGAAAATGGTAAAAAGTTGAATGAAAAAGTTTATGATATGGGTAAGCTTGTTTCTGAAATGAACTACTAGTAATGCTGAAGTACAATCATAAATTTATGTAATTTGGTAGGTGACCAATGCTCTCGACTATTTCACGTCCAGTTTTTTTTAAACGTTCATAGCTTTGATGTCCAGCTGCAATTAAAATACATTGACAATCCAAAGCTTCAGCTACTTCATGATCGTGGATGGTGTCGCCAATAAGACAGCATGTTTTTGGATCTAATGTATTTTTTTCTATGATTGATTTTGCGTTCTCTAGTTTCCCTGCAGCATAATGATTGCTGATCCCTGAAACTTCCTCAAAATAATGATAAATCCCTTTGTTTTTAACGGAAAGCAATAATGATTCATGCTCCATTGCAGAGATAATAATTTGTTTGAAATTTTTATGTTTGAGTTTTGCTAAAACGTCATCCACATTATCGTGCAAAGGTGCATCGGGCACTCTTTTATTGTATTCAGCTATAAAAGCATCTGCAGGTTTTTTAAAATCTTCTTGACTGAAATCAAAACCTGCTTCAATATAATAATCCCTTACGGGGAAATTAAAGATCTCCTTATAATGTTCGCTTGTTAATGTGTTTTTTCCTCTTTCTTGTAGCAGACCATTTACAATGTTTCTGCAAAGTTCTATATCGTTGAGTAAAGTACCATTCCAATCCCAAATTATTGTATTAATATTCTTCATGTAAAATCTGTCTTTCTTAAAAATAAATGGGATGAAATTTAAAGTTTCCTCCTGAACTTAATTCAAGGGTTGGTAAAGGAATTTTTATAAAACTTAACGCATTAAATAATATATGCATGAATTTTGATCGAGTAGGTATTTTTGTTAAGTCAATATCTAAGGCTATATAAAATTGTGTAATACGTTTGAATGTTGGCAGCGTTTCCCCATTATACTCTGTTGAGTTTCTATAGGCTCCTGTCATTCCATCAGCCCCGTATCCAAATGCAATATTTAGCCATTTTGGGAAGATCGAATTATTAGGTAGAAAAGAGTGGATGTTTGCTGAGAGCCAAAATGTGCTTCCATTATAATCTTTAATAAAACTTTGACCAAAATTTTCACCTAAGAGATCGGGTCTGTAATCCGAAAATGAAGTCGGATGATGTGAGTATTTTATGACAATGCGTTGTTCTTTCCATGCAAGTTGTTGGCTGATAAACAAACTTGAACCGATAGTGTTTGCTATTAAATCGCCAGTTGAAGCACCCCATTCTTTTGAGAACCCGTCTAGAATTTCGATAACCGTCAGATACGTAAATCCGATTAGCCCTCCATACCAAATTGATTTATTTTCAGATAAACCTGTCCAGCGAAGTGAGGCGTAACCTAAACGTCCCAAGTTATAAGTAGAAAAAATATGGCCCATTTTATCCATTGATCGCCAATGATTATTATCGTTGATGAAATGAAAATTTGTCTGAGGGTAATCTTTATACCATAAATTGTAAAAGCCTATCATAGAAACAGCATAAGTGGCCGATTCAGTGATAATCATTGTTTTTAACCGCTTTTTGTTAAGTGTATCAGGATAGATGTTAAAATGATTTTGTTGAGCAGATACTATTTCCGTCAGTAGCAAAAATGCAACTACAATATATAGAAAAGGTCTGTTCATTTGAGCTTGGTTTATTTCCAGATTTTTAGTTTATTCAACGCTTTTCTGTATTTCGATGCATTTTCCTCATGTTGTTGGTATGAATTTGCAAATACATGATAACCTGAGAGATCATCTTTTGCACAAAAATAGTTAAATCTATGTTTTTCATAATCTAAAACCGCATTAATAGAAGCAATAGATGGTATGCAAATTGGTCCTGGAGGGATGCCTTTATGTTTGTACGTATTATATGGAGAGTCAATTTCTTTATGAACATTTAAAACACGCTTAATACTGTAGTCTTTTAATGCAAATACCAATGTAGGATCAGCTTGTAGATACCAACCTCTTTTCAGTCGGTTGATATACACACCTGCAATTCTTCTTTTCTCATCATCTTTCTGTGTTTCCTTTTCAACAATAGAGGCAAGTGTAATTATGTCTGGAATACTCATTCCTAAGCTATCGGCTCTTTGTTGACGCTCTGTATTCCAGAATTGATCATATTCACGTTTCATTCGTTTGATGAAATCATCTGTTTCTATGGTCCAAAAAACTTGATAGGTATTTGGAATGAATATACTTATGGCGTTATACTCATTCAATCCTAAGTTCGCTAAATAAATGGAGTCATTAAGTAAATTGATGATGTCTATTGAGTCCATCTCGAGCTGACTAGATATTCTTTGCGCAAATTGTTCTTTTGTCCGAATATTGTTGAAAATAAGATTGATAGGGTTTTGGTTTCCTGAGCGAAGTAGGTTGATCAATTTTAAATTACTCATCCTTCTATCTAAAAGATAGTGACCTGATTTAATATTAGATGGATAATCTTTTTGATTTGCTAGCCATTCAAAATTACCACGATGAATGATCAACCCTTGTTTATATAAGATAGATTTAACTTGCTCAAAATTTGAATTACTGGGTATATAAATAGAGGCTGTCTCTTTCTCTTTATTTTCGATCCAAATATTGGGTTTGTAGATAATTTGATAAAAGAGATAAATACCAGCTAATAAAGGGATAAGTACTAAGGTAAATATAGTGATAAGTAAGCGTTGGCGTTTACTTCGCTTTTTTCGTCCGCTGTATTTAGAATGATAGTAGGCCATGGTTTAATAAGTTAGTCACTAAATATGTATTGAAAGATGTATTCGTTCACCCAATGTCCATCTTTTAAATTCCAGTCTTTTTTAACTCCAATTTCTATAAACTGTTTTTTTCTGAATAAGCTTATACTTATTTCATTGTTGCTTTCAATATTGCAGTATAGTTGATGTAGATTTAACGTTTTTTTAGCATAGGCTAGTATAAGGTCGATAGCTTCTGAAGCATATCCTTTATTTCTTTCCTCATTGTTAATCAAAATACCAATTCCAGCTCTTCTATGCAAAGGCTCAAAATCGAAAAGATCTATGCTGCCTATCGTTTGCTTATCTTCTAAACGTTCAATCATTAAGCGTAATTGCTTAGCGCTATAAATATCTTTCGAAGCATTAAAAACATATTGTTCAATATCAAATCTAGAGAATGGGATAAGAGTATTACTAAGATGCCAAATAGTCGGATCGTTCTCCCATTCAAAGATTAGATCTACATCTGACGGCTCAACAGCACGTAGTTTTATGTTTTTTGAAGTCATCATTTAATTTCAATTTCGCCTTTGAAAACCAAAGTAGCAGGGCCTTTTAACCAAATATTTTTAAAGGTATCATTTTCTTTTGAAAATCTGACCTCTAAATTACCACCCAGTGTTTGAATTTTTATCAACCCTTTGGCTATATTATTTTTTTGTGCATAAGCTAAAGCAGAAGCGGTAACTCCTGTTCCACAAGAAAGGGTTTCATTTTCGACGCCTCTTTCATAGGTTCGAACAAATAGAATGTTTTTCTTCTGTGAAACGAAATTAACATTTATACCTTTCTCGGCGTAAGCAGGGCTATAACGAATGTCTTTACCTCTTTTAAATACATCTATAGCATCCACTTCAGTATGAAAATTTACAAGGTGGGGTGAGCCTGTATCAAGCTCAAAAGATTCGTTGATCTGTTTGTACTCTGAAACATCACTCATTTTCAAATCTACGAGCCATTGATTTGTAGAAATTGACTCAATCACATTCCCTTCATGAAACCCATCCACCGCATTAAATAAGTGCTTGCTCTTATGATTTAGAAAATGCGAAAAGGCTATCATACAACGGCCACCATTTCCACACATACTTCCTTCTTTGCCATCTGCATTGAAATAGGTCATATTAAAATCAAAGTCAATGCTTTCATCGTATAACATAAGCCCATCTGCACCTATGCCAAACTTTCGATCGCATAGTTTTTTTATTTGCGCAATGGTCAACTTATTTTGTAAATTTCGGTTATCAATAATGATGAAATCGTTACCGCTACCCTCAAATTTGTAGAATTCGATTGTCATGTCTATGTTAAAATGTCATGCTTAAATTATTCAAAATGTTCGTTCGACTGAATCGAAAACATTGTAAACAAAGATAAAAATAAAAAGAGAACCTCAAATAGTTGTTTAATTTGCTGTTTAACAATTTTTAACAGTGCTAGAGTGTACTATTCTGACTGGAGGAACGTTTTTTGATGAAGTGATAGTATTATTAAAAAATTTGAATTATTTAAAATATTTTTAGTCATGAAAAAATATGTTGGATTTTTTAGTGTTGCGATACTAAGTGCAATACTTTCTGTTTTTTTGTTTAAAAGTTTTGAAAATAAGAATAGTCAAACTTTACGATCGGAAATACAAACAGATACTCCATACAAAGCTTATCAATCAAAATTTACTCCTGCAACAGCTGTTACAGGTCCTGATTTTCGAGTAGCCGCTCAAATGTCAGTTGATGCTGTCGTTCATATAAGAAGTCAGTTTGTTAGAAAAAACGCTGGTTATGATGATTTTTTTGGTTCGTTACGTGAGTTGATCGAAGGTAGAAACAGGGGGCGAAGTCAGGAGTATAGTCCTTATGTGGGTTATGGTTCAGGTGTTATTATTGCAGGTGATGGTTATATAGTAACGAATAATCATGTGGTTGAAGGAGCTTCGAAAGTTGAGGTTACTCTCAATGACAAGCGTTTGTATGAAGCTAAAGTTATTGGGACAGATCCCAGTACCGACTTAGCATTGATAAAAATTGATGAAACCAAATTACCATATTTGATTTATGGGAATTCAGATGAATTACAAATTGGAGAATGGGTATTGGCAATTGGGAACCCATTTAACTTAACTTCAACGGTAACAGCAGGCATCGTTAGTGCCAAAGCGAGAAATATAAATATTTTGGGTTCAAGCTCAGCTATTGAATCATTTATTCAGACTGATGCTGCCGTAAACAGAGGGAATAGTGGTGGTGCTCTTGTAAATAATGATGGCTATTTAATTGGAATTAATGCAGCTATAGCCTCACAAACAGGAGCTTATGAAGGGTATTCGTTTGCAATACCTGTTAATATTGTAAAAAAAGTCATGGACGATTTGCTATCGTTTGGAGAAGTGCAGCGAGCATATATCGGAGTTTCTATTAGAGAACTTACACCAGACTATGCAAAAGAATTAGGTGTTGATCCAAATGGCGTCTATGTTACTTCTGTGACTGAATCTGGTGGAGCTGCTCTAGCTGGAATTAAAGGGGGAGATATTATTACAAGTATCGAAGGCATTACAGTGAATAGTACAGCACAGCTTTTAGAAGTTATTGGTCAGCATCGTCCGGGAGATAATTTGAGTTTAGCTGTACTAAGAGATGGAAACCAAAAAGTTTTTAAAGTTCTTCTTCAAAATGAGAATGGAACAACTGGTTTGGTGAAAGCGCAGGAGAATTTTAATATTGAACAATTTGGAGCAACTTTTGGTCAAATACCAGAAAATGAAAAAGAAAGTTTAAGGTTAAAAAATGGGCTGAAAATTATTGAAATGAGTAAAGGGTTGTTGCGAAATGGAGGTGTTCGAGAAGGGTTTATTATTCTTAGAATCAATAATATATCTATCAATTCACAAAAAGATATTGAGCTTGCATTGGCTAATGCTAATGATGGGTTTTTAAAGGTAGAAGGGGTTTATCCAGATGGGATGCGAATTATCTATGGTTTTGAATTATAAATTATTTGGAATTATTATAAATAAAAGGCAACTTTGTAAAATAATTTTCGTACAAATAGTACTTAACGATATTTTTCTTATATTTATCTAGATTGTATAAAAT
>JBFFMB010000055.1:0-7581 GCA_041554455.1 Bacteroidales bacterium | reverse complement strand
TGGTAAATCCTACTTAAAGCGCACTCATTGGTTTTTGATGGAAACGAATTCTGACAATGAATTAATTCCTCAACTGGAAGAAGGAATTGAAGAAGCGAGATGGCTAAATAGAGATGAGGTGATCGAAGCACTTAATGATAGCTATGATTCCTTAAAGGAATTAATCATACATAATTATCTACAAGAATAAGCGTTTAGTTTAGTATATTTGTTTTAATAATTGGGGATCATATTTTACCCTTTAATCAAGAATTATGAGCAAAGTAGCAGTTTTTCCGGGTTCATTCGATCCGATCACTAAAGGCCACGAGAATATTATAAAACGAGCCATTCCTTTATTTGATAAAATCGTTGTAGCGATTGGTGAAAATGCCGATAAAAAATCATATTTTCCTATACATGACCGTATACAATGGATCGAAAAAGTATTTGCCGATAATGAAAGTGTGGTTGTCGAAAAGTATAGGGGTTTAACCGTAGAGTTCTGTAAACAAAAAGGGGCTGCTTATCTGTTGCGTGGACTACGGACATCGGCCGATTTTGAGTTTGAACGAAGTATTGGACAAACCAATAAAAAACTCTATCCTGAAATTGAAACAGTTTTTATGCTTACAATGCCTGAGTACACACCAATAACTTCTTCAATCGTCCGGGATGTGCATCGTCATGGGGGTGATATTATGAGTTTTATTCCTGATTCTATTCATGAATTTTTTAAAAAATAGCATGTGATGCTTCGTAAAGTTTGTTTTGTTTTATTGTGTGTTTTTATTTTATCCTTTGAAATATTTGCTCAAAATTCTAGAGTTAGTGGTATTGTTGAAAATGCCAAAGGATATACTATTCGTTTAAAATCTTTTAGTGATCATATTTCTTTTCAGGATACCATTTTAGCCGAAACACTTATTGATGAACAGGGGAGGTTTGATTTTCAAATTGAGACTGAATACTCACGGATGGTCATTTTGAAAATTGGCTTTCAATTCACATTTTTTTATATCGAACCAGGCAAGGATTATCAGTTAAAAGTAGCTTACGATCCTGAAGGCGAACAAGTTTCATATCTTGCTAATCATAAATTATTATTTGAATTCATTGATCTGCCGAAAGATGATTTGAATTCATTGATCAATGATTTCAATCGAATCACTGATCGATTTTTAATTAAAAATTTCGAAAAAATTTATAAACGTAAACAAATTGATTTACTTGATAGTTTACGTTATGAAACCTTTGGGATTCAAAGAAAAGGGGATCGCTATTTCACTGACTTGGTTGAATATCGAATTGCAGATATCATTTTATCAGCAAAAGCAAAAGACAATCAAGAAATCTTTTTTACCTATTTTGGAAATAAAGCGATTCGTTATAATAATTATGAATACATGGTGTTTTTTAATGCCTTTTTTCATAAATATATCCAAAGCAAAACAAAGGTTTTGCATCCTGGAGAATTGAGGACATTAATAAACGATCAAGATAATTTGGATGCTTTATCCAAGGCGCTTAAACGAGATTTGTTGATGATGGACGATCGTTTAAGAGAATTAGTGATTATACACGAGTTGTTTAACCTTTTTTACGATTTTGATTTTAAGCCTGTAAAAGTATTGCAGCATCTTAAAAATTTAGCTCAAGTCTCTATTTATCCTGAACATCGAAAAATTGCCAAAAATTTAATAAATCGAATCACGTCTTTGCAACCTGGCAGCCTCATCCCAGAATTTAAGTTTACGGATTTAGCAGGAATAGGAAAAACAAATAATGACTTTAAAGGCAAATATTTATTATTGAATTTTTGGGAACTCGATTGCTCTGATTGCTTCAAAAACATTGATAGTTTGGACTATTTGCAAAAAACCTATGCCGACAAACTAAATGTTGTATCAATAAGCGGTCGTAAATATGTTGAAGAATTAAAGAAAATAGTTGGGGAAAAGGATTTTTCAATGCGCTTTTTATTGGCATCCCCCGATAATCGTGTTTATGAAGATTTGAAAATTGTGTCCCTTCCAGCGGCAATTTTAGTTGATGAACAGGGAAAAATAGTATTGTATCCTGCGATTCTTCCTGGTAGAGGTTTCCGAAACACATTTAAATCAGTTTTCAAGCATTAAAGACGATAATTCTTCATTCCATTTCGTTTCCAATTAGATAAATTAGGTTATTTTTGCTTGTTAGCAATTCTGACGGATTGGCAGATGTAAGTCAAATTTTTCAAAGGAATGATTATTGCTAATCAATGATTTTAATAACAACTTATATTTCAAAATATGCTTAAAGCGTTTAAGAAAATAATGGGCTCAAAAGCGGATCGTGATTTAAAATCCGTTAAACCTTATCTTAATAAAATTAAAGAGGCCTACGAAAATATTTCCAAGCTTTCAAATGATGATTTAAGAGCCAAGACTATAGAGTTTCGCCAGAGAATTGCAGACTATATTTCCGATGAAGAAAATCAGATCAAGGATATTAAGGCTCGAATGGAAAATGAGCCTGATATTGATATTCATGAGAAGGAGAAATTATACGAAGTGATTGATGAGCTGACTAAAAAGAGCTATGATAAAAGTCAAGAGATTTTGGACGAAATCTTGCCTGAGGCTTTTTCGGTCATGAAAGAAACAGCCAAACGCTTTTCCGAAAATGAAAAAGTTGAAGTTACCGCCACTGCTATGGATCGTGATTTAGCAGCTCATCGTGATAGTGTCAACATCATTGGCGACAAAGCCTATTACAACAATAAGTGGACTGCTGGTGGAACTCAAATCAAATGGGACATGGTTCATTACGATGTTCAGTTGATTGGGGGTATCATTCTTCATCAGGGGAAAATTGCTGAAATGGGTACTGGTGAAGGTAAAACATTGGTGGCGACTCTTCCTGTATTTCTAAATGCCCTTCCGGGAAAAGGTGTTCACTTAGTTACTGTAAACGATTATCTTGCAAAGCGTGACTCTGAATGGATGGGCGTTTTATATGAGTTTCATGGCATAACAGTGGATTGTATTGACAAACATCAACCCAATTCTGAAGCCCGACGAAAAGCCTATTTGAGCGATATTACCTTTGGTACTAATAATGAATTCGGATTTGATTATTTAAGAGATAATATGACCAGTAATCCGGATGAACTGGTTCAACGTCCGCATAATTTTTCGATAGTGGATGAGGTTGACTCTGTATTGGTGGATGATGCAAGAACTCCATTAATTATTTCAGGGCCCACGCCTCAGGGAGATAAACAGGAATTTAACGAACTGAAACCACCTGTTCAGAGTTTATATAACGCACAGCGCACTTTTGTAACAAAATTATTAGCTGAAGCTAAAAAATTATTGGCGGGAGAACCTTCTCCTGAAAATGAGAAAAAAGGAGCAGATCTATTATTTAGAGCGTTTCGTGGATTGCCAAAAAATACAGCCATCATCAAATTTTTGAGTGAGCCTGGTATGCGTGCTTTGTTGCAGAAAACGGAGAGCTTTTATATGCAGGATCAATCAAAAAACATGCATATTATTGACGATGAATTGTATTTTGTGATTGATGAAAAACAAAACTCTATTGATATCACCGAGAAGGGGATAGATGTTATGACTAAGTCTTATGAAGATAAAGACTTTTATTTATTGCCTGATATTGGAGCGCAAATTGCTGAGCTTGACAAATTGGATGTCACCGATAATAAAAAACGAAATAAAAAAGATAAATTACTTCGCGAATACGCCGTTAAATCTGAACGCGTACACACAGTAAACCAATTGCTAAAAGCGTATACGCTTTTTGAGAAAGATGTTGAATATGTTATCATGGATAACAAAATCAAGATTGTGGATGAGCAAACGGGTCGTATCATGGAAGGTCGTCGATATTCTGATGGCTTGCATCAAGCACTTGAAGCAAAAGAAAATGTAAAGGTTGAAGCGGCTACTCAAACCTATGCTACCATTACCTTGCAGAATTATTTCAGAATGTACAAAAAGCTTTCGGGTATGACTGGTACAGCCGAAACCGAAGCTGGAGAATTTTGGGATATTTATAAATTAGATGTGGTTGTCATTCCAACCAATCGGCCAATTGTACGTGACGACCGAGAGGATTTAGTTTATAAAACCAAACGCGAAAAGTTCAATGCTGTGATTGATGAAATCGATGAACTAAAAAAGAAGGGTCGGCCAGTGCTTGTAGGTACTACTTCAGTAGAAACCTCAGAATTGCTAAGTCGGATGCTCACCCGAAAAAATATCAAGCACAATGTGTTGAATGCGAAACTTCATCAAAAAGAAGCGGATATAGTAGCGGAAGCTGGTTTGGCTGGTACAGTGACTATTGCAACAAATATGGCTGGTCGTGGTACAGATATTAAATTAAGTCCAGCTGTAATAAATGCTGGAGGTTTAGCTATTATAGGTACCGAACGTCATGATTCTCGTCGAGTTGACCGTCAGTTACGCGGTCGTGCTGGACGACAAGGAGATCCTGGGAGTTCTCAGTTCTTTGTGTCGCTTGAAGATGACTTGATGCGTATGTTTGGATCCGGACGAATTGCCAGTGTGATGGATCGTTTAGGTTTGCAGGAAGGAGAAGTCATTCAACATTCGATGATCACCAAGTCTATTGAAAGAGCTCAGAAAAAAGTAGAGGAAAATAACTTTGGTATTCGTAAGCGTTTGCTCGAGTATGATGATGTGATGAACTCTCAGCGTGAAGTGATTTATAAAAAGCGTCGATATGCCTTGTTTGGAGAACGCATAAGTGTTGAGATCTCGAATATGATGTATGATGTGATTGAAAATACTATTTCAAATGCACAGGAGCAACGTGATTTTGAATCTTTTCAATTGGAGTTATTGAAAACTTTGGCGATCGAATCTCCTTACGATGAGAAAGAATTTCAAATGCTGAATTTAGAAAAAGCAACCAATGAAATTTTTGAACGTGTATATGCTTCGTATCGTGAAAAATTACTGAGTATAAAGGAGCGGACTTATCCAGTAATAAAAGATGTCTACCAAAAAGAAAGTCGATATGAAAATATTGCTATCCCGATTAATGATGGTCGTAAAACACTGAATTTGGTTGTTAATCTAAAAAAAGCGTTTGAGGATGGTGGACGAGAAGTTATTTCTGCCATGGAAAAAAATATTGTTTTGGGGATGATTGATGACGCTTGGAAAGATCATTTACGCGAAATGGATGATCTGCGCCAATCAGTTCAGAATGCTACTTATGAACAAAAAGATCCTTTATTGATTTATAAATTTGAGTCATTCGGATTATTTAAATTATTGATGGAAAGAGTGAATAAAGAAATTGCTTCTTTTCTTATCAAGGCCGATATTCCAACACAGGATGCCAGCAATGTAAGTGAGGCAAGAGTTCGTCGTTCTGATCATAGTAATTTGAAAGAAGAACGGAAAGATCTTTTATCCGAAGCACATAGTGATACTCAACATACACAAGCTAGTCAGCCTGTTAAAGTTGAGAAAAAAGTGGGTAGAAACGAAACCTGTCCTTGTGGTAGTGGAAAAAAATATAAACATTGCCACGGTAAAGGCATGTAAATTAGTATCTTTAAACAGATGAAAAAGACAACATCCTTATTTGTATTCTCTGCTTTAGTGATCTTATTTAGTATCACAGCTTGCTATAAGAACGAACCAGCAAACCCGGATTTGCCCATCTTCTCAAGCATAAGTGATATTATTAATCCCCCGGATTCGTTTATATTAGCTTACTCATTGAATACCTATAATAATTATTTGGCATTGCTTGAGTTTGAAATCGATGCTGTCTGGGAAATTGAACGATTGAGTGCTCCTGGCTTTATTACTGTATGGATTGATAGAACTGTTGGTGAGAATAATCCAGAATTGGAAATTATAAATGCTCAAAATAGTACTAGTTATGTTGGATTAGCTGGAGGCATACGATATAATTTCTGGGCAAATAGATCATCTGGAGATGCAGCTTATACTACTCTTTTATTGCAATTTACAAAACAAGATATTGATTACGAAAATTTTACGCCAAAAATCTAGTGTAATTGATTTGAGAAACATATATTTATGAAATACAAAAGAATACTTCTTAAACTTAGTGGTGAAGCTTTAATGGGTTCAAAAGCGTATGGCATTGACCCTGATCGTTTGAACCAATATGCGAATGAAATCAAAACGGCAGTTGATCAAAAAGTGGAGGTTGCCATTGTAATTGGTGGAGGAAATATCTATCGTGGACTAAGTGGTGCTGCTGAGGGTATGGATCGCGTACAAGGTGATTATATGGGGATGATGGCAACAGTCATTAATAGTATGGCTTTGCAATCGGCTCTTGAAAGATTAGGTTTGAAAGTCAAATTATTTTCGGGATTAACCATTGAGCCTATTGCTGAACCGATGTCAAGGCGAAATGCAATTGCTGCTCTTGAAAAAGGAGAAGTAGCCATTATTAGTGGAGGTACAGGCAACCCATTTTTCACTACTGATTCAGCTTCTGCCTTAAGAGCTGTCGAAATTAAAGCCGATGTTATATTGAAAGGTACACGTGTAGATGGAATTTATTCGGCTGATCCGGAGAAAGATTCAAGCGCTACTAAATTTGACAAGCTTACTTTTGATGAGGTTTATGAAAAGGGATTGAAAATTATGGATCTCACGGCCTTTACATTATGCAAAGAAAATAAATTACCCATTCTAGTTTTTGATATGAATACTGAAGGGAATTTGTTAAAAATTTTAAAGGGAGAACAATTAGGTACTCTCGTAGATAAATAATTAGGAACAAGTGGTAAATTAAAAAATGTTATTTTTGACTAAAAATATTATTTATAATGAATGAAGAAGTTGAATTTTGTTTAGAAGAGGCTGAAGAAAGCATGAATGGTGCCGTTATGCACTTAGAGAAAGAATTTCAAAAAATTCGTGCTGGGAAAGCCAGTCCTCAAATGTTGGAAGGTGTCATGGTTGATTATTATGGCGTTCCAACACCCATAGCGCAAACGGCAAATATTAATACACCTGATCCACGTCAGATTATTGTTCAGCCTTGGGATAAGAGTATTTTGGGTTTAATAGAAAAGGCTATTCTTGCTGCGAATCTTGGCTTTAATCCAACCAATGAAGGTGAAGTTTTAAGAATAAATGTTCCAGCTATTACTGAGGAACGACGAAAAAATTTGGTAAAACAAGCCAAAAATGAAGCTGAAAAAGCAAAAATTAGTATTCGAAGTTCGCGTCGTTCGGCAAATGATTTTACGAAATCATTAGAAAAAGATGGCTTACCAGAAGATGACTCAAAACGATTACAGGATAAAATTCAAGATTTGACAAATGGGTTTATCGAAAAGGTCGATAAATTACTTGATGTCAAAGAAAAAGACATAATGACTGTTTAAGTAATGGTTTATCGTTTCAATAAAAAAGCCCCTCAACATATGTTGAGGGGCTTTTTTCGAAACTTTCCTGATATAGATTAAATTTTCTCTGTTAATTTTTTTACTAATCTCGATTGAGATAAAAATTCCTTGGCCATTATTCGAATGACAGTATAGGCTGGGATAGCTAAAATCATCCCAGTAAC
>JBFFMB010000054.1:0-7646 GCA_041554455.1 Bacteroidales bacterium | reverse complement strand
CACCGACCTGTCGAGGGGTTACTAACAAATCGTAAGAAGCTTCATTATAAATTAATAATTCCTCATTTCGATCGCGAACCAAGCCACGAGCCGGATATTGAGTAATATAACGTAAAACATTATTTTGTGCAGATAATTTGTAGTCGTTATCGATGACTTGTAGAAAAAATAAACGAAGTAAGTAAACAAATCCAATGACAATAAAAATTGCTTGAATAATGTATTTTCTGGAGCCGAATTTAACTTGCTTCGAATGCACTAAGACCTTTGTTTTTAATAATTAAGATAATCAATTAGGCTATCTCTATTCCCTACCTATTTTGCAATGCATAAAAATACAAATTAATAATACGATACAATTAATTAAATTTGTGTAATTATGAGGAAACTTGAAAATCTTTCAGAGCAAATTTTTAAAATTAAAGATGATAAATCTTTTCAAAGAATTGCATTGGAAATTTTCCGTATTCAATCAAAATACAATTTAGTTTACAAAAACTATCTGGAGGCTTTAAATGTAAGTATTGAAAAAATCAATACCATTGAAGAAATCCCTTTTTTACCCATAGATTTGTTTAAAAGCCATCAACTTATTCTTGAGGGGATGAATGCAGAGGTTATTTTTAGCAGTAGTGGAACAAGCGGAATGAGTCAGAGTAAACATTTTGTTGCCAATACCAAAATTTATGAAGAAAGCTTTATTAAAGGATTTGAGCATTTTTTTGGACCCATTGGGGATTACTGCATTTTAGCTTTGCTGCCTTCTTATTTAGAGCGTGAGGGGTCGAGTTTAATCTATATGACCGAACAATTGATCCAGCTATCGAAACATAATAAAAGTGGATTTTTTTTAAATAATTTAGATGAGTTAGTGGATATTATTCACTCTCCAATATTGAAGAATAAAAAAATTATTTTGCTTGGAGTAACTTATGCTTTGCTTGATTTGGCAGAAAATTATCACAATAAAAGATCTGATTTAATCATCATGGAAACTGGTGGAATGAAGGGGAAGAGAAAAGAAATGGTCAGAGAAGAGCTGCATCAAATTTTATGTAAAAATTTGGGGGTTGAGCAAATTTATTCTGAATATGGGATGACAGAATTGCTTTCACAAGCTTATTCTTTGGGGAAAGGTATTTTTGAAACTCCACCCTGGATGAAAATTTTTATTCGTGATGCAAATGATCCATTAAGTTTAATGGCTGATGAGAAGAGTGGGGGAATTAATGTGATTGATTTAGCCAATATTAACAGCTGTTCGTTTATAATGACTCAAGATCTTGGAAAAAAATATAGGGATGGTTCTTTCGAAGTTTTGGGTCGATTTGATTCAAGCGATGTGAGAGGTTGCAATTTGCTTGTTCAATAATTTCATCTGTTTAGTTCTTGAATATTTTTTAAAGCAAAATCTAAAATTTCCTGATGATCAAAAGCCAGAGAAGGAAGCTCATTTAAGTCAAACCATTCTACTTTTGATGCATCATCACCGGCCTTGGGGTTTTCTTTTCCATGGATGATTCCCCAATATGCAATTGAAACTGTATGTCCTCTTGGATCACGACCCGGGTTACCAAAGCTTTGTAACTGTTTTAATTCCACCGTTTTTAGTCCTGTTTCTTCGGCTAATTCACGATAAGCGGCTTCATTAAGCGCTTCATTTTCATCCACAAACCCCCCGGGGAATGCCCATGAGTTTTTATAAGGATCATTTTTACGCTCAATAAGTAAAATCTGTGTGGGATTATTAAATTTGAATATTAGAATATCTACAGTAACTGCTGGTCGAGGATATTTATAGTTGAATTTCATTAACTAAAATTACAATATAAAAATAAAAAAGTCCTCTCTCCAGAGGACTTTTTACACCAAATATTTAACTAACATAATTTTCAATCACAAAACCCGTATTAAATTATCTCATGATCTACTTAATTTTTTATACAAACCACAAAATTTAATTTCTTCGATAATATTTAAATTTTAGGACAGTTGACTTGTATACTAATTTTGCTCAATGTTATAAATCTATTATCACAATCTATGCCAATTTTTTAAAGCACAGATAGTCAGTGTTCAACAAGTGAATAGTTTTGTTTAAAGTGTACGTTTTTTTAGGGATTTGTACAGGAGCGAACAGTCTTTATTTTTTCCCTTCAACGACAATCACAATTTCCCCTTTAATGGTTTTACTTGAGAAATATTGGATGATTTCAGGGAAATTTCCCCTTACATTTTCTTCATGAATTTTGGTCAGTTCTCGGCAAACGCAGGCTTTTCTTTCTTCCCCAAAAATTTCTTTGAATTGCTCAAGCGTTTTTAAAAGACGGTGAGGTGATTCATAAAAAATCATGGTGTATTTTTGATCGATCAACGAATTCAGCTTCGTATTTCGGCCTTTTTTAGGAGGAAGAAATCCCTCAAAAATAAAATGATCAGCAGGTAAACCAGAGTTTACCAAGGCGGGTACAAAAGCCGTTGCTCCAGGGAGGCATTCTACTTCTACCTTATTGGCAATGCATTCGCGAACTAATAGATATCCGGGATCAGAGATAGCTGGGGTTCCTGCATCTGTCACTAAAGCGATGGTATCGCCAGCTATAATGCGTTCTACAAGATTTGAAACAGCTTTGTGTTCATTAAATTGGTGATAGGAACTTAATTTATTCTTAATCTCAAAGTGTTTTAAAAGAATACCTGTTTTACGGGTATCTTCAGCAAGTATGGTGTTTGCTTCTTTCAAAATACGAATGGCTCGAAGTGTGATATCTTCAAGATTTCCAATAGGGGTTGGGACTAAAAATAATTTTGACATCAATCTTCTTTTAGGCAAACAAATTTGTATCAATTACAAAATGATTTTACAAACTTATGAAAATATTTTCATGTGAGTCCTTATTTGACGATGAATAAACTCTTTCATTTTTTTATAAAACTTTGAAATTACAACTCTTTCCAGCCCCAATTTTTAGTATCTTAGCCTTACAATTTCGTAAAATGTTTCTAGAAAAAACCACACATTCGTCTAAGCGCCACGGTTATATTGAAGTGATCTGTGGGTCAATGTTTTCAGGTAAAACCGAAGAACTGATTCGCCGCTTAAATCGTGCTAAAATTGCGAAACAAAAAGTTGAGATTTTCAAGCCTGAGGTGGATACTCGCTATGCGAATGATGGCGTTGTATCGCATGATGAAAATAAAGTGCATTGTACACCTGTTCAAACGGCTTCTCAGATTTTATTATACGATATTGATGCGGATGTGGTTGGGATCGATGAGGCTCAATTCTTCGATATGGAACTAGTAAGTGTTTGTAATGAGCTTGCAAATCGTGGTTTTCGTGTTATTGTAGCCGGTTTGGATATGGATTTTCGAGGGAAACCCTTTGGCCCGATACCTGCTATTATGGCAAGTGCCGAATATGTGACTAAAGTTCATGCAATTTGTATGAAATGCGGAAATCTAGCTCAGTTTTCGCATCGCTTTATTAAAAACGAAAGTTTGGTTGTTTTAGGCGAAACAGAAAGTTACGAACCATTATGTCGTGCTTGTTATATTGAGGCTCAATAAAATCTTAAGCCTCAAATCCTTCTATTATTCTTCATTATTTAGTAATATTGCAGGCTAATAATATCATAACTATGAAAAAATTATTTATTGCGTTCGTTTTAATTACTGCTATTGCATTTAATTCTTGTAATACTGTAGAAAAAAGTAAGGAAACCAAAATCGAAATTACAACTGATTATGGAAAAATCGTATTAAAATTATATGATGAAACTCCATTACATAGAGATAATTTTATAAAATTGATTAAAGAGGGTTGGTTTAATGGCTCTCCTTTTCACAGAGTAATACAAGATTTTATGATTCAAGGTGGTGGTAGTGCTAATGGTGAAGATGATCCAGGATATACTATCGAAGCTGAAATTCTGCCTCAATATTTTCATAAAAAAGGGGTTTTAGCGGCTGCTCGTATGGGCGATAATGTGAATCCAGAAAGACGATCTTCAAGTTCACAGTTTTATATTGTACAAGGGCGTGTTTTTAACGACAGCGAAATTACCGCAGCCGAAGCTCGTTCAGGTTACGAAATTCCTGAAGAGCATAAAGAAGTTTATCGTACTGTCGGTGGCACTCCTCATTTGGATGGTGCCTATACTGTTTTTGGTGAGGTCATTGAAGGATTGGATGTCGTAGATAAAATTGCTGCTGTAGCTACGACTATTAAAGATGGAAGGCATGATGTTCCAGTAACTGACGTTTTAATGTCAATAAAAATTATTGATTAAAGCATGAAAGAAAAAATAGAAAATTTACTAAACGAAATTGCTGCTTTTACAACGGAAAAGAAAGAAGAGCTTGAGCAGTATCGATTAAAATATTTAAGTAAAAAAGGGATCATTCCTTTGCTTTTTGGCGAATTCAAAACAGTGGCTCCTGAACTCAGAAAAGAAATGGGTCAGGCCCTGAATACCCTAAAAAATAAAGCCCAGGATAAATTCAATGAATTACAATCGAAAATTGAAGCTAATTCTTCTGATGACCAAAGTGTAGGAGATTTAAGCTTGCCAGTAGATTTTGAAGATCTAGGTAGCCGCCATCCTTTATCCATTGTACGAAATAAAATCATTGATATTTTTGCTCGAATAGGATTTACCGTATCGGAGGGACCAGAAATTGAGGATGATTTTCACAATTTTACGGCACTGAACTTTCCTGAGGAGCATCCAGCACGCGATATGCAGGATACCTTCTTTATTGAAAAGAATCCAGATTTGGCGCTTCGGACGCATACTTCATCTGTTCAGGTTAGAGTGATGGAAAATTCAAAACCGCCTATTCGGACGATATCTCCCGGTAGAGTTTTTCGGAATGAAGCGATTTCGGCTCGTGCCCATTGTATTTTTCATCAGGTTGAAGGTTTGTATATCGATAAAGATGTTTCTTTTGCCGACTTAAAACAAACACTTTTATATTTTGCCCGCGAACTCTTTGGAGAGCATACAAAAATTCGTTTGCGCCCTTCGTATTTTCCTTTTACTGAACCTTCTGCAGAGATGGATATTTCATGTAATATTTGTGGAGGTAAAGGTTGCAATATTTGTAAATACAGTGGTTGGGTTGAAATTTTAGGCTGTGGTATGGTTGATCCCAATGTTTTAGAAAACTGTGGTATTGACAGTAAAGAATATACTGGTTTTGCTTTTGGAATGGGTATCGAGCGCATTACCATGCTCAAATATCAAATTAATGATATTCGATTATTTTTTGAAAATGATAAGCGATTTTTAAGGCAGTTTGATTCTGCATTATAAATAAAAGGCCTCTAATTAGGGGCCTTTTTTATACGTTAGATTTTAGGTTTTTGATCAACTGCAATTCCAGATCAATCATCAATTGATTAATATTTTTTATTTTGCTTAATTCAATTTCGTAAGCAGCGAGCAGATTTGGGATTTTCTTTAGGGTAGAAATCAGCTCCTTTTTTTTAGTTGGAGTTAGATCATTTTGTACCAATAAAAAATAATCAAATTGTTTGAATGCGAGGATTAATTTTTTTTCCTCATGATGATTGGATATCAAACAAAAATTATTGTTTGTATCGGGACAACGATAGTAAAAAAGAGGATAGGACAATAATTGTTTTTGCTCATCTTCCTGTGTGAAATCATCAATTTTTCGAAGTTTCAATCCGCATTCCTGATTAATAAAAAAGCTTAAGCGATAATCTTTTAGGTGGCAGGAAATACCGATAAAAGAATATTCAGCGACATAATCGATATTTGAGCTAAGCTTTTTCATGGTATAGTAAAGATACAAATTATTGTATGTTTCTGCTTAATCTAGGTTAAGTCTTCTGTGGGAATATTTTTATAGGCTTTTTCGGCAGCTAATTTTTCGGCCCCTTTTATAGAGAAATCTTGAGCTTGAGCAGTGCTTTTGTCATCAATACAAACTTCAACAAGGTATTGCTTTTTAAAGCCATCTCCGATCTCTTCTACTACGTTAAAACTAACTTGTTTTTTTAATTTTTGACCCCATTCTATTAAAAGACTTTTAAAGTTGGTGTCTAATGTAGATAATTCATCAATATCTAAATGAACATTGATAATACGTTCAATTATAATTTTCTTGGTAAAATTATATCCTCTGTCAATGTATAATGCCCCAATAAAAGCTTCAAAAGCATCCCCGCTCATTGATTTGCATTGGCTTCGTGATTCAGAAGAAGAAAGAATCAGTTTGTTTAGACCCAGTTTATGGCCTAATTTATTTAATTGTGAGCGGCTTACAATTCGCGACCTCATCTCTGTTAGAAAACCTTCATCCTTATAGGGAAATGTTTTAAAAAGATGATCGGCAACAACGGAGCTTAAAACAGCATCTCCTAAATATTCGAGACGTTCGTTACTTAGCTTAAACCCATTCACCACTTTTTTGGCAACAGACTTATGTCGCAAGGCTAGTTTATATAAAAAAATATTTCCGGGATAGAACCCAAAAATATTTTTTATACTAAATAATAAAGATTTATTTTCAGAAAAATATGTTCGTATGAATCTAAAAAAATACAAATTTTACAATTAAGCTTTGAATTTTTTAAAGATAATCGAAGCATTGTGACCACCAAAACCAAACGTATTACTTAAAGCTACATTAATCACTCTTTTATGTGCTTTGTTAAATGTAAAGTTCAATTTATTGTCGATATCAGGATCATCTGTAAAGTGATTGATTGTTGGAGGTATGATGTCATTTTGTACTGCAAGAATAGTTGCAATAGCTTCGACAGCACCAGCAGCACCCAATAAGTGACCAGTCATTGATTTCGTAGAGTTGATATTGATTTTATATGCATGCTCGCCAAATAAACTAACAATGGCTTTTGGTTCAGCAATATCACCAACTGGCGTGGAAGTTCCATGCGTATTGATGTGGTCAATATCTGTGAGTTCTAGTTCAGCATCCTCAATTGCATTTCTCATACAATTTTGAGCACCTAATCCTTCAGGATGTGGAGCTGTCATGTGATGAGCATCTGCAGAAAGACCGCAACCGGCAACTTCAGCATATATTTTTGCGCCTCTTGCTAAGGCATGTTCTAATTCTTCAAAGATAATTGCACAACCGCCTTCACCCAATACAAAACCATCACGATCTTTATCAAATGGGCGAGAAGCTGTTTTAGGATCATCGTTACGCGTAGAAACGGCATGTAAGGCATTAAATCCTCCAATCCCACCTTCTGTGACGGCAGCTTCAGATCCTCCAGTAATAAAAGCATCTGCTTTACCTAAACGAATGAGGTTAAAAGCATCAGTTAACGCATTTGCAGAAGAAGCGCATGCAGAAACAGTTGCAAAATTAGGCCCTCTAAAACCATATTTAATTGAAATATGGCCTGAGGCAATATCAGCAATCATTTTTGGAATAAAAAATGGATTGAACCTTGGGGTTCCATCACCTTTCCCAAATTCTAAAATTTCATCCTGAAATGTTTTAATTCCTCCGATACCAGATGCCCAGATAACGCCAATTCGATCAAGATTTAATTTTTCCAAATCGAAACCAGCATCAGCAATGGCTTGATCAGCAGAAACAAGAGCAAATTGCGAATAGCGATCATGCTTTCTAGCTTCTTT
>JBFFMB010000053.1:0-7814 GCA_041554455.1 Bacteroidales bacterium | reverse complement strand
GTAGGAAATACCATGTCAATATGAAAAATATCATTTAAAACTTTCTTCACTTTTTTGGCCTCAGATGTTTTGAAAAATTTTAAGATACGTTCACGTTCCAATTGCTGGTATAATTCCATGATGCCTTCTTTTTTCTCCTCAAATATTTTTATAAATGATTCAACATCTGGTGCAGAAATTTTAACGACTCGTTGTGGTGTAGCCCAAAGATCGCTTCTGGTTTCAACAACAGCCTCTATTAGTTTAGAATTAATATCTGCAATAAAAATTAAATGATTTGGTTTATAGATATCACCAAAAGCTTCTTGGGGAAGATAAAAAATATCAAACATAGGCTCCCCTTGAGGCAAGCCAATGAATAATTGACCAAAATAGTCCTTTATCGTTGTCCCTAATCGACCATTCCATTGCTCTTTATTATCAGTAACCACAAGCAATTCTAATGTCTTACCGAGGGAATGTGAAAGACCTGATTTCGAATAATCACAACTCTGACTTCCGAAAAACAAAAGCAGAAGCAATAAGCTTAAAGATTTATACTTTTTCATATAATTATTTTTTGCACAATTAGAGGTTTTCAAAAATATAATTACCCACAACAATCACATTTATCTTCATCTTGGATTGGCGGACATGGAACACTTCCATAAGAACAAAATACGCAACAATCTCCTTTTAAAGGTTTAATAAGCGTCTCACACTTTGTACACTTATAGAAAAATTGACAAGCATCAGTAGGCATTAATTCTTCTTTACTATATCCGCATTCTGGGCATGTAATAATAGATTTCAACTTCATATTAACAGTCACTAAGAGTTATTTCAATTTGATTTTATGTCAAATTCTCTACAAAAACCAATCCTAAATTTTTCTATATTATCCAATGACAGAAATTTTCAATTTTTTACCTGGTGTTAACCGCTTTGTATTACGAATATCGTTTAAGCTTTTGATTTGTTCAACTGTTACTCCATCATAGGAGCGAGCAATATCCCATAAAGTATCCCCCTTTTTAATGGTATGATATACATACTTTGCATTCTTGTCTACGATGGTTTCTGGTTTATAAACAGCTAGTTTTTGATTGGGATGAATGGTATTATTTTTTAAATTATTCCATTCTTTTAAATCGGTTATACTGCATTTATATCGCTTTGCAATTAATCCCAGATTTTCACCATTGCGAACAATATGATAGGTTTTATCGGTTGATCGCTGAGTGGGTTCATTGGAAGAAGAAGAAATGGCATCACCATAAACAATTAATTTTTGTCCGGGACGAATGACATTACTTTTTAAATTATTCCATCGTTTCAATTGATTAACATAACAACGATACCGTTTGGCAATAACACCCAAATTTTCGCCACTCCGAACAATATGAATACTACGATCTTTTACATTTTTAATTTGTGCTAAAAGCTTATCACGCTGAAGTCCCTTTTTACTTTTAAAATTATATAAAGAATCCTCATTATTCAGATAACTAGCAATATGTTCTTTGGGAAGATGTAAAATGTATTTTGCCCCATGGGTTGCTGGAATAACGCCCAATTTGTATTGTGGATTCAAAAATTCAATATCAGTCATTGGAATTTCAAGCATTTCAGATATCTGATCAAACGAGAGAACATCCCTAACGGTAACGGTATCAATCCCCATATAAAGAATGCCAGGATCACGAGGGAAAAGGTTGTGTTCTGCAGCAAAATTCATGATATAGGTTACCGCAATAAAAGCGGGTACATAGCCCCTTGTTTCACGGGGTAAAAATGGCCAAATTGCCCAATAATTTTTGAGTCCCCCCGCTCTTCTAATCGCTCGGTTCACATTTCCAGCACCTGAATTATAAGCTGCCAAAGCCAATGACCAATCATTATAGATATCGTACAAATCAGATAAATGCTGACAAGCTGCAACCGTTGATTTAATGGGGTCAAAACGATCATCAATATAGGATGAAACTTTTAAATCGTAGACTTTACCCGTTCCGTACATAAACTGCCAAAGCCCTTTTGCACCAACCCGTGAACCGGCGCGAGGATTTAAAGCTGATTCAACAATAGCTAAATATTTTAATTCCAATGGAACATTAAATCGATCCAGTTGTTCCTCAAAAAGTGGAAAATAAATTTTTGAGAGTCCCAACATTCTCATGGTGAGTTCACGTTTACGTTTTCCATAAAGAAGAATATAATCTTTTACATTTTTATTATAAGTTAGTTCTATAGGCGTTTCTGCATTTAAAATACCTATACGCGCTTCATAAATGGAATCTGAATATTCAGGAATAAAACCTTCTTCATATTTATAAACATTCAAATAACTTGAATCTTCGAGTAAGAAACTAGGTCTAAAATATTTTATAGAAAGCAAACTATCAAGCATAATTACAATAGGGGAGTCCTCAATAAGACCTTCTTCTATTTTTAGAGAGTCTGATTCATTGACAACAATTTCTTGAGCTTTACTTTGATTGCAAAAAAGCCCAGAGAGTACAATTAGAAAAATATAGAGTGTTTTTTTAGATACCATAATTCAACATTTTAACCTTACAAAAATATGATTTTTTCAATCCCTCAAACCGATGCGCTTAGCAATGATCTAATTTTAACTTCTTTTAACATTTAAAAAGTTATAAAAATAAAAAGGCCTGATTTTGATACCTATCAAATCAAGCCACAAATATTTCTAAATCAAAGATGTAATTAATCCTTTTTTTTCTCTTCTTTTTCTTCGTCTGGATTAATACCTTCTTTAAATTCTTTTATCCCTCTCCCAACACCTTTCATAAGTTCAGGAATTTTTTTTCCGCCAAAAAGTAATAAAACAAGCACTGCAATAATTACTATTTGCCAAGGGCCAACCATTCCGAGTAATATTGATAAGTTCATAAGATCAAGTTTATAATTTTATACAAATATATGAATTAATAGTAAGTAGATCCATTTTGATGTCCTTGTATTCTATTTGATTTTATTTAAAAAGCAAGAATTCGGATTAGGTCTTCGGAACGGAAAGGTTTTGTAATATAATCATTCATCCCTACCTCAAAACAACTATCCTTGTCTTCTTTCATGGCATTAGCTGTAATAGCTACAATTCGAATCGGTGTTAAATTGTTTTCATTTTCATGTTTACGAATGGCAAGTGTAGCTTCTAATCCATCTAAAATAGGCATTTGTATATCCATCAAAATAATGTCATATTTTCCTTTCTTAAACATATCCACAGCCATTTGACCATTCACTGCTATCTCAACATCATGACCCAATTGGCGTAAATTTATCATTGCCACTTTTTGATTGATCATATTGTCTTCAGCAACTAAAATTTTTAATTTCCGAGTTGAAGTATTCATATCACCCATAATATTACAATTTTTATTTTTCTCCTTGATTATTTTTTTAAAAAATCCAAGCTCAATCCAAAAAATTGATCCCTTTTTTAATTCACTCTCAACACCAATCTCTCCTCCCATTAACTCTGTAAGCTTTTTTGAAATCATCAATCCAAGTCCTGTTCCGCCAAATTTACGGTACATTGATTGTTCGGCTTGCGAAAACTCTTTAAATAATTTCTTTACTCCATCTTTAGAAATTCCAATCCCCGTATCAATAACTTCAATTCGTAGCTTTATAGTATCTGAATCTTCTTTTACTATTTTAACCACTATACTTACAAAACCTTTTTTGGTAAATTTAATCGCATTATTTACCAGATTGATGATAATTTGTTTCAGACGCAATTCATCTCCTAATAATTCTTCGGGGATTGCTGGATCGATATCAGCAAAAAGATCAACATCTTCCTTCAAAACGCGTACGCCTAGCATTGTAATTACGTTCTGAATAAGCTCTTTAAAGTTAAATATCTCATTTTCGAGATCAATTTTCCCTGCATCAAGTTTTGAGATATCCAAAACATCATTTACGATTGAAAGAAGGTTGCTTGCAGAAACATCAATAATACTTAATAATTCTTTTTGCTCTGCATTCAAATCTGACTCTTTTAAAAGTTCCGTTGTCCCAATGATCCCATTCATTGGTGTACGTATTTCATGACTCATCTTTGCAAGAAATAATGACTTTTCATGAGTCGCTTCAATCGCTTCAGTTTTCTCAGTAAACAAATAACTGATATCTTTTTCAAAGGCCTTAAAAAGAACCTTTCCTTGACTATTTTTTTTGGCTATAAGCGTTAAATGGGTATACAAAATTGTTCCATCCTTGGTAAGTCGTGCGATGGATTTTAATAATCGAGCTTCCCCATTAGGGATAATTTCTTTGAATTGCTGAATGAGCAACTTCTTATTTTCCGATGGAAATAGTTCAAAAATAGATTTCCCAATTAATTCTTTTTCTGAATAATTTAGAGCTTTTAAAAAACGACCTTGTGTATTTCTGATAATCCAATCTTCATCTGTTTCCCAATACCAATCGTTGGAAAGCATAAGCAGATCAATTAGTTCTGTTGCTTTAAGTGAATTCAAGCTGTCGTTTTTTAAATTGGCCATTATCACATATAATTACTCTTTGATGAAGAAAAAACGAGCAATTT
This sequence comes from Bacteroidales bacterium, assembly GCA_041554455.1. Taxonomy (GTDB): domain Bacteria; phylum Bacteroidota; class Bacteroidia; order Bacteroidales. The sequence continues at coordinate 3,253 of JBFFMB010000053.1, read as the reverse complement.
TATACCAAATATATGAAATTATATACGCTTGGGGGCTTTGAAAGAAATGAATTAATTAACAATAAATAGGGAGTAAAAATCTAAATCACAACAAAATAAAGAAAAATAGTTAGGGCAATGGTAATAAGCCATATCAAAAAACGCTCATTGGTATTCATCTTTTCCATGATCAAATCTATTGTTTCTTAAATACAAATGTAATAATTATTCATAAAAAAAGGGAAGTAAAAAACTTCCCTTTTTTTATGAATTTATGCTTAGTTGCATTTCAATTCAACTGTAATTTTATGTTTTGCAGCTGCTAGATTAGGTCCATCCACAACATTTTTATAGGATGCGCAAGCTTGTGTATTGTCACCAATACCTTCATATGCTTTCGCTAACTCAAAATATACTTTTGATTTGTCTTTCTTTTCCATCTTTACAGCTTTTTTACCTGCTTCAATAGCATTTTGCCATTGAGAGAGCCCATTGTATGCAACGGCTGCAAAATAATATGCTTGAGAATTTCCATCTTTATAAGAAAACCCAGTATTTAACATCTCTACTGCTTTCTGAAAGTTCGATTCTTGAATAGCTTTACCTCCCTCATCCGCAAAGAATTTTGAGGCTGTTGATTTCGTTTTAACAACGGTTTCATCATTAGCGGGTGCCATCGCAATAATTTTATCAACTTCTGATTTAAAAGCTGCTACATTTCCTTGCTTGCGATAAACCAAGGCTTTTCCATACACTGCTTTAACATATTTTCCATCAAATTCTAATGACTTGTCATAAGCCTTTAAAGCATCAGGATATTTTTTAGCACTATAAAAAGCTGTCGCTTTTGAATTATAAACTCTTGAGAGATATTGTTGTGCAGATTTCTTTACTTTGTCATCCAAAGATTTGTCATATGCCGTCTTAAATGAAGTTATTGCATTATCAAATTTCTTGGCTCTATATTGATCTTTACCTACGCTTATATAGGAAAACACCAAGGATGACTCAGCTCTCATTAAAAGGTCATCCCCTTCACTACCTAAGCCATTACAAATCTTAATACATTTGTTAAACTCTTCAATAGCCGAAGTATAATTCTTAGCTTTAAAGTGTGTACTTCCGTTGTTAAATGCTTCTCCTGCCTCGTTAATGGTTTGTGAAAATACAACCATAGTAACGCTCAAAAAAGCCACACTTAAAATCAATTTTAGTTTGTTCATAATACGCATTTGTTTAGGTGAATATTAGAGTTTGGTTTGCAAATATATAAATTCTTGAAAATATGCAAAATTTATGTTTCTGTATTTCATTCTATTATCCTTATTTTAAAGTTATTCTTAATAATAGATAATATAGATATGTGATACCCTATCATTTGCCAAAAATTAGCAGGGTCTACTGAACATCATTCCTTTTAGCTACAAAACGTTGGTGAATTATTGCTAAAAATGAGCCATCGATACAGATTGTTAATCAAAAATGGAGATAATAATCTATTCGATTAAAAAACAAAAAAATATTTTATGCTTTCATCCAAGCTTCCAAATCTTCTAATCTTAAACCTGGGACATCCAATTTCAATTTCTTACGGAAACCACCCAAATCATTCATTAATTTGTTTGAGTTAGCACTTCTAAATTCTTCAATCGTATTGATTCCCGCTTTTCGGATTGCAGGAATCCAGCCCTCGGGAATACCTAATTTCATAAAATCAGCATCCGTTGTGATTTTTGCTTTAAGTTCAGGTCGCATTTGTGGGAAAAACAAAACATCCTGAATAGAGCTTGCATTGGTCATTAGCATGCATAATCGATCCATACCTATACCCATACCTGAAGTAGGAGGCATTCCATATTCCAATGCACGAACAAAATCCATATCAATAAACATGGCTTCATCATCGCCTTTTTCGCTCAGTTTCATTTGCTCTTGGAAACGTTCTAATTGATCAATTGGATCATTCAACTCTGAATAAGCATTACAAAGCTCTTTCCCATTCACCATTAATTCGAAACGCTCAGTGAGTTCAGGATTTTCACGATGTTTTTTACATAAAGGAGACATTTCTTTAGGGTAATCTGTAATGAAAGTAGGTTGAATATAATTAGCTTCACATTTTTCACCAAAAATTTCATCGATCAATTTACCTTTACCCATGGAATCATCAACTTGAACACCTAGTTTTTTACAAACGTCAAGCAATTGTGTTTCGTTCATCCCATTGATATCTATGCCAGTGAATTCTTTGATTGAATCAATCATAGAAATTCGTTTATACGGACGTTTGAAATCAATTTCTTTATCGCCAACTTTTAGCTTCGTTGTTCCGTGCAAATCCATGGCTACTTTCTCAATCATCTCCTCAGTGAAATCCATCATCCAATTGTAGTCTTTATAAGCCACATAAATTTCCATCACTGTAAATTCTGGATTATGGGTACGATCCATACCTTCGTTACGGAAATCTTTTGAAAACTCATAGACGCCATCATAGCCACCAACTATCAAGCGTTTTAAATACAATTCATTGGCAACACGCATATAAAGAGGGATGTCTAATGCATTGTGATGAGTAATGAACGGACGAGCAGCCGCACCTCCCGGGATGGGTTGCAAAATAGGAGTTTCTACCTCTAAATATCCTTTACTATTGAATAATTCACGAAAGGAATTATAAATAGCTGTACGTTTCAGAAAGATATCTCTAACTTCTGGGTTAACGATCAAATCAACATATCGCTGACGATAACGTTGTTCCGCATCCGTAAAGGCATCAAAGACCTGATCATCTTTTTCCTTAACAATAGGTAATGGTTTTAAGGATTTACTTAGTAAAGTATATTCTTTTGCATGAATGGTAAGCTCACCCATCTGAGTAATAAAAACAAAGCCTTTAACGCCTATAATATCACCAATATCAAGCAAGCGCTTGAATACAGTATTATACATTGTTTTGTCTTCGCCTTCGCAAATTTCATCACGTTTAAAATACACTTGAATTTTACCTGTTGAATCTTGCAACTCCACAAAAGAAGCAGCTCCCATAATACGACGACTCATAATACGTCCAGCAAAAGTCACCTCTTGATACAATGTTTTATCCCCTGGGAAGTTTTCATGAATTTCCTTGGACGTTACATCAACTTTATATTCGGCAGCTGGATAAGGGTCAATCCCTAATTTAATGATTTCTTTTAAAGAATTTCTTCTTATGATTTCCTGTTCGCTTAATACTAGACTCATTGGTATAAAATTTTTTGCAAAGATAAAG
>JBFFMB010000052.1:0-7976 GCA_041554455.1 Bacteroidales bacterium | reverse complement strand
TATAATTAAATTTCTACTAAAAACAATAAAAGAAACTCTGCTATGAAAATCAAACAATTCACTTTTATATTTACATTCCTGATTTTTCTACTAAGCATTAGCTTAAAAGGGCAAACTGATCAAGTTATTCAATCCATAGAAATTGGAGACTTTACGATCCACAAAATTCAAGTTAGCGAGTTTCAAATTCCTAGCTCAATTTTACAAACATTGGGTCAAGATCAAATGCCTGAGTTTGATGCCGCTTTAGATTCGATTTATGGGCCACTTAATACCTATTTGATTAAAACACCAAATCAAAACATACTAGTAGATGCGGGTTTAAGAATAAATGAAAAGGAGCCAAGTCCTTTAATGCAACAGTTGAGCATTTTGGGAGTAGCTGCTAATCAGATTGATAAAATTCTCATTACGCATTTCCATTTCGATCATATTAGTGGTCTCATTGACAGTGAAGGTAATAAGGTATTTCCAAATGCCACCTTATATGTTTCACAAGATGAGTCCGATTATTGGCAGAGTGATTCTAGCATTTTACTGAAAAAACATCTCAGCTGGGCTCATACTTTAAAGCAAACCTTGAAACCCTATATAGAATCCAATCACTACCAAATATTCCAAGCAAATGAAGTACTGGCAGATGGAATTAAAGCAATACCTGCCTTTGGTCATACTCCTGGGCATACAATCTTCTCATTTACTTCAGGATCACAAGAACTTTGGTGTATTGGAGATTTGCTACATCTTGGAGCGATTCAATTTGAACATCCTAGATTAGGGGTCTCTTTTGATACTGATCCTCAAATGGCAGTTGATTCACGCGATGAATGTTTTAAGCGAGCAGCAAAATCAGATGTAGTACTTACAGCTTCACATCATTATGACTTCTTTAAAATTAAGAGTATGGAAGATAAATTTGTAGCAAAAAGTGTAAGCACTAAATAATCTTAACTACCTCATCGATAAGATAATATCAATTCGCATAGAGATTAAAGAAGTGGAAGAGGGAAAAGTCCATGGTATTAGTTGTGGACTTTTATTATGTTATTAAAAACCCGTTATGCTGAATCTGCCTGCGGTAGGCAATTGCTTCCAAGTAAGAGATTGCGGGTCAAGCCCGGAATGACAAAAAAAAGCCTTCCAATTGGAAGGCTTTTTTTCCTATTTTAAAAGGACTACTTATTATTTTAATAAACCTGTTTCTTTCATACAACGTAAAATAGTTTGGAAGGTACGTTCGATATCATGATCCAAACCAACAGAAAAACGAATCAATCCTTCTGACATTCCCATTTCTCTTTGTTCGTTTTCTGGCACCTCTGAAGATGTACTTTTACCAGAATTGCTAAAGAGTGTTTTGAAATAACCCAAACTTACGGCCAAGTATCCAACACCTTCTTTCTCCATCAATTCCATTAAAGCAGCAGCATTTTCAGCTGTTTCTACATCAATAGCAATCAATCCACTATAGCCAAAATCTTTATCCATCATTTTATTCATGGTTTCATGGCCTGGGTGTTCTGGCAAACCAGGATACACTGCTTTGATCCCAACGCGGGTTAAATTCTTCGCTAAATACATGGCATTTTTGCTATGCTGCTGCATACGAATATGAAGGGTATGTATATTTTTTAGGATTGAAGAAGAACGCAATGGATCCAATACAGGACCTAATAACATAGATGTCCCATTATTCACATCAATTAAGGAGCTGATAAATTCTACACTTCCACAAATAGCACCAGCTACGCAATCATTTTTACCATTGATAAATTTGGTCATACTATATACAACCACATCAGCACCTAATCTTGCAGGTGAAATAATCATTGGTGTAAACGTATTATCAACCATCAGTTTGATATCTTTTGCATGCGCAATTTCAGCTAAGGCTGGAATATCAGAGATCTGAAGCATAGGATTAGTCATACTCTCCGTATAGATGATCTTGGTATTTTCTTTCATGGCTGCTTTTACCGCATCCAAATTTGTAATATCCACAAAACTAACTTCAATATTAAATTTTGGCAGATAGTTCTTCAAAAAAGCATAAGTACCACCATAGGTTGTCCGACTGGAAATAATATGATCCCCTGAATTGACTAGTTGTAAAATAGCATTGCTAATCGCTCCCATTCCTGAGGCAGTTACCCAAGCTGCTTCAGTGCCTTCCATAGCAGCCAAAGCATCGGCTAAAAATTTATTACTTGGATTCCAATGACGAGAATATAAAAAACAGCCCTCTGCCTCTCCATTAAATGTATCTAACATTGTTTTCGCTTGCATAAATGTAAATGTCGCTGAATCGGTTATCGCTGGATTTACACCGCCAAATTCTCCAAATTGTTCTAAATATTGGATATTACTTGCTGGATCAAATTTCATCTTTATCTATTTTTTAAATTATAATTAAAATTAAGAATGCAAAAATAGCAATCCGAAACCATATATTTATATAATCTTATTTATTAACACCAATAAAGCTATATTATTTAATAATTGTAACTTATAAATGAGATTATAAGATTAATTGTAATAATTTTTTACTATTTCTGATAATTTAGTTTTAAACCTTAAGTATAAATCCATTTAAAAGGTCATTTTCACAGCATATTCCTTATTTTTCTTTATTTTTAATCCATCAAATAATACGAATTCAAATGAAAAAACACCTTCTTCTCTTATCCATTATTTTTTTCTCTTTTAGCGAGATAATTGCCCAATATAAAATTGAGCCCATCATTCATACATTTCTGGGAGATTATCAACGCAATTATTATGGGAATTCAGCACCCAATACACTGGACACCATTTGGAAATTATATTTAGGAAAAGGGAAGACGGTCATATCAAGAGCTAAAGGTGAACGTGAATGGGAAGGTGCCGGCTGGACAGGACAACCCTTATTGATCAAGGAGAATGGCGAATTATTTTTGATACAAGGAGCCTACGATCACCATCTTAAAAAGATAAAAGCAGAGACGGGAGAAATTGTTTGGCAATACGAATTTGATGATGTGATTAAAGGAACAGGATCATTATGGCATAACAGCCAAGCAGATGACCCAAACAATGAATGGGTAATTTTGCAAGGCAGTCGATTAGGTGTAGGTAATTATTTGGATTCGAAGCATATTCCCAGTTATCGCGCAATCTCTTATATAACAGGGAAAGAACTCTGGCGTTTAGATGTTCGTTGGGGCGCAAGCTATAGCCGCGATGTAGATGCCTCTGCAGTCATCCTAAATGATACTGCTTATATTGGTTTAGAAAATGCTTACTTCACTATTTTTAGTGCCGATCCAAAAAATGCACGAATAAAAGATGGAATGCTCCAACCTGAAATTTTTGAGGAGCATGCATTATTTGATGAACAAGATGTCAGTGCACATAAATACAATGTCGTAACGGAATCCTCTCCTGCCCTGCTTGATGACAACTTATATATTGCCTCTGGTTCAGGTCATATTTATGGTTTTAATTTAAAATCAGGAGAGTTAGACTGGAAATTTGATATTGGTTCAGATATTGACGGATCAGCAATTGTGACCAGAGATTCTTGTATACTTGTTTCCATCGAAAAGCAATACATTAAAGGACAAGCCGGAGCATTCAAGCTCAATCCAAGAAAAGATGGGAACGATGCTGTAGAATGGTATTTCCCTGTGAATGACAAAGAATATGTCGGTTGGGAAGGCGGCATTATTGGCTCTGTCGGGACTAATGATCGATACATCAATGATAATCAAAAACCATTGAGTTGTTTTGTCGATATAGAAGGCTTTTTATATGTAGTCAGTCATGAAGAATTAGGAGATACATTAGTAAGTGGGCCAAATAATAAATTCAAATACAAAACACCTAAGCTGGTATATAAACATGAGATAGGTCCTTCAATCTCAACACCTATCATCACAAATGATAAATTGATAGCAGCCACTTATGAAGGCATTTATTTATTTGAATTTGATACTGAAAATAATTTCAAGTTATTGGATACCTTCATCGCTCCTTTTGAATCAACACCGATCATCCATAATAATCGGGTTTATATAGCTTCAAGAGATGGATTTTTATATTGCTTTGGTAATACTCAATAATTTTGAAAAAAATTATCTGATTTTTTAGGGTATTGTTTAAGTAGAGAATCTAATACTTATTCAAATACTAATTAAAAAACCTCATCGATGAACAAAAACATTAATCGCCGTGCTTTTATTGCACAAACGACGAAAGCCTGTATTGGATGCTGTGCTTTGATGGCCAGCCCTGCATTATTAGCCCATGCTTTTCAAGAAGGCGAAAAAATTGATCCCAAGAAATTAAACTATTGTAGCTATCAATGTCCTGAAAAATGTGCATGGTTAAATGGCTCAAAGAATGATGACGTTGAGCTCAAGAAAAAAGGATATGCAGATTGGAAAATTAAAGAACGGATGGGCCTTGAATTCGACCCTGAAAACATGTATTGCTTTGGTTGCAAAAATCATGATAAGCCAGAAGGCTTTCTACTAAAAAAATGCACTGTTAGATCGTGTGTTATTGAGAAAGGCTATGATTGCTGTATAGAATGCAATGAATTGACTACATGCGAAAAAGAATTATGGGATCGTTTTCCAAGCTTCAAAGAAGCCGTGATTGATTTGCAAAATAAATATCAAGAACAGCAAGCTTAATTAGTCTAGGTTCTGAGATAGGAAGCCCCATTCACATCCAGTATGCAACCCGTCATATATTCAACACCTGATGCTAAAAATAAGCACGCTTTTGCAATTTCATCGGGTGTTGCTATTCTGCGCAAAGGACTTTGATCTTTGATGGCTTGTGCATCGGGACCTTGCATGCCTTCCAAAGCCATGTCGGTATCAACCCAACCAGGAGCTATGGTATAAACCATAATTTTTTTGGGGGCCAATGCTTTAGCGAGTGATTGTCCAAACGAATTTAATCCGGCTTTGCTAGCACCATAAGCTGGAGCATCAGGTTCGCCACGGAAAGCTCCGCGAGAAGAAATATTAACGATGCTTCCTCCGCCTTTTTTCTCCATCAATCGAGCACTCAAAAAACAAAGATTGGAAACCCCTGTTAAATTAGTCTCGATTGTTTTTTTCCAGGCTGCCTGCCATTCAGCATAACTTAAACTCCCCCACTCCATTTCTTCAAAAACGCCTGCATTATTTACCAAAACATCTAATTTTCCAGATTTCTCTTCGATCTGATTTACCAAATTCTGTACCGAATCAGGATTGGAAATATCCGCTTGCAAACAATAATGTCCATCCCCAGTAAGGGCTTCACAGACTTTTTCGGCTTTGTCTTTATTTGCATGATAATGAACAATAACCTTAGCTCCTGAATCAGCAAAACGATGGGCAATCGCTTCTCCAATTCCACGAGAAGCACCTGTTACAAGAACTGTTTTTTGATCGAAACGGATATCCATAATAAAAAAATTAGACGTTAGATTTTAGATTTTAAACCTTAAAAAGCTAATCTATAACTTGCACTCCTACATTAGAAGTAGTTGTTTTATAAACTTGAATAAAGTGAGGATTATTTTCAAAACCCGTTTCCATGATTTTGGCAATCTGATCAATATTTTCAGGACTACAAAGCGCAATCACTGAAGAACCTCCACCACTAATCTGGCAACCATAAGCACCCGCAGCCAACACCGCTTCTTTCACTTGTTTATATTCAGGAATGGCTGCACCACGAACGGGTTCTGCAATATGATCTACACTAAAAGCTTCTCCAAATTCCTTGATATCTTTTGTGTGCACCGCATGTATAATGCGTGAACAACGAGCCATTTGCTCTTTTAATTTCTCTTGTCCAATTTCGTAAGTGATAAATCCACGAGTCGTACGCTGGCTCTTTTTTATTGCTGCAAAAGCCACTGGAAATTCAGGCATATCCAATTTCAAGACGTCCACCGGATTATAACTTTTTACCAAAATAAATCCGCCCATAATCGAAGCTGAAACATTATCGGCATGTGGTGAACCTCCAGAAGCAACTTCACCCATACGAGCAATGTCTATCATTTCGTTTTCCGACATATTGAGTTTAAGCAATTGATTCAAGCCAAAAATGGCTGCAGCAGCACTAGCACCAGTGGTGCCCATTCCGCCACCTGAACGCATATTCTTGATGATTCGGATGACCATCCCTTGTTTTAGATTTTTACGCTTCAACAACTCTAAAACAGCTAATCCAGCAACATTATCTTCCAACTTAGTTGGGATGTCCTGATTGTCATTCTCTACCTCTATCTTCACTTCATCGCTATCATCCAAAATAATTTTCATTTCATCATATGGATCAGCCAAGCTCATGGCAAAAATATCATAGCCTGGACCTAGATTAGCACTTGTTGCAGGACTTTTTAAATGAATCTCCCTCATATCAATTTTTTATCTTGAAGAATTGTTTTTATAATTTGAGTATACTTATCACTCAATGGAGTTAAAGGTGGACGAAGAGGTCCTGCAGGTAAGCCCATCAGCTCAAGAGCTGCTTTTGCTGCCATTGGGTTGGTTTCAAAACGACAAGCATCAAATACTTCAAAATATTCATGATGTATTTTTTCAGCTTCTTTAAATTCCCCACTAAAAACGTGATCAAGCATATTGGCCATCACAGCTGGAATGAGGTTGCCGGCAACGGTAAATGTTCCAGCTCCACCCATTAAAGCAGTAGCATAAGCGGTTGTATCTTTCCCAGTAAAAACGATAAAGTCATCATTACGGGTTAAATGAATCACTTGCGATAAATGACCCAAATCTTTATTTCCATCTTTAATTCCAACGATATTGGGATGTTTAGCCAAAGTGGCTGAAATTTCAGGAGTTAGTTCTACTCCCGTACGGGTTTTAGCACCATGTAAAAGGATGGGTAATTCCGAATAATCAGCTAAATCGGAATAGAATTTAATAATTCCATCAGCCTTAGGCAATACAAAATAAGGCACAAAAACGGATACATAATCGGCACCTAACTCTTTATATTTTTTTACTCTCGCCTTAGCAACAGTCAAATTTTCTGTACAAGTATCTGGCACGATCAAACACTTTCCTTTGGCTTCCTCTACGATGATTTCCACCACTCGATAAACCTCTTCATCAGTCAACAAAGTATTTTCACCTGTTACTCCTAAGGGAGCTAAACCATGGACACCTGCTGCTACCTGACGACGAACTAATAATCTTAGACCTTCTTCATCTAAACTCAAATCCTCCTTGAAAGGAGTAATTAATAACGTATATGCACCTTTTTTCATTTCTATTACATTTTTAACAAAGGTCGTGATAAAATGTTTGACAGCAAAAGATAGAAGCTGAAAATTATGCTATTTAGAAAAGAAGTTATTTATGTCGATAATAAATTTTCTACCCAAAGATTTTAAGCTAGCTTATGGGGGGTAAAGATTTTGTTAAACCCAAATACCACCAAAACAAGGATCAAACTAATAAAATATACAGCAGTGATAGAGCTTTTCAACACTGAAAACACATTGGTCATTTGAACCATTAGTGTTGAATGAGCAGGATAGCTTGACAATAGCGTAATAATTCCGATGTTCTCAAAATAATCAAAGAGTCCTGCGAAAAGTGGAAATATGCATAGCAAAAACCATCCACTTTCCAATTTCTTAAGTTTTCTCAAAAAATAAGCAAAAATCAAACAATAGCTTATTCCAAAAAGAAAGGGGTAAATCATATCCAATGGAATTTGTTTGAATAAATAAGCATCTCTCCCCTTATCACCCAAAACATTTAAAAGAGTGTTTACATATTCAATATCATAGCCTAAAGGCATCATGTCCAATAATTTCATGCCACCAGTAAAGCTCATTACCAATGGAATCGTACATAAAATCATCAATACATAAACGAAAGTGGTAAGCACAAAAAGGAGGAGTACTTTTTTACCATTTAGATGTCTTTCAATTAAGCTTCTCATAATTTGACTAT
>JBFFMB010000051.1:0-8041 GCA_041554455.1 Bacteroidales bacterium | reverse complement strand
TTTGAGGATTATGAAGATAATTGATCCCTTCCAAGCCATTTTCACAAACACTTACAGGATTTGTAATATTGATATCGGCAAAAGCTCTTTTTATCGTCATTACATCAACATGATCATCTTCGACTAAAAGTATAGAAATTTTTGAATTCATAGCTTATTCCTCCTTTATGATAATATGCTTTTATACGGTAAAGTGAAATAAAAGGTTGTGCCTTTACCATATGTTGATTTTAACCAAATTTCGCCACCATAGATTTGGACAATGCGTTTAACTAAACTTAGTCCAATACCTGTTCCTTCTTGTTCATCACGCGAAACCAAACGTTGAAATATTTGGAAGATACGATCAAAATATTTTTCTTCTATACCCGATCCATTATCTGAGATATAAAATTCCCAACATCCTGATTTTTGTTTACAGCCAATTTTTACCATCCCCTTGGGCTTGTCCATAAATTTAATGGCATTACTAATCAGGTTTTGAAATAATTGGCCTAAACGTGTTGGATCGCCACTATATTCAGGAAGTTGATTCTCAATGATGATTTTAATGGATGATGGGGGATCGAGTAGGCTAATTGTGTCTTCAACCAAAGATTGCAAATCAACAGGAATTTCTTTTTCTCTTTGCTTTCCGGCTCTGGAATATAGTAAAATACCTTCAATAAGGTCATCCATACGCTTTACTCGTCCTGAGAGCATTTTTAATTTCTGTTGCCCTTCTTCATCAATTTTATCTTCATAATCCTGAGACACCCAATAACTCAACTGGCTAATAGCACGGAGAGGTGCTTTCAAATCGTGAGATACAATTTGAGCAAATTCGCGAAGCTCTTGGTTTGAGTGCTCCAATTGTTTAGTGCGTTCCATAACGCGTTCTTCCAATTCTTCAGTATATTGCAAAATTTCTTCTTTTAGCTTCCATTGTCTCATAGACACCGCTAACTGATTTGCTATTTCACTAGCAATTTCAATTTTATCAGGGCTGAAAACATTGATTGATTCTGCGGCCATATTTAAGGTTCCGATTAGTTCATTTTCGGCGATCATTGGAATCAAAACGACTACATTTATTCCTTTAGAAACCAATTTTTCGATAAAGCCAAATCTGGGTTTAAGTTGCTTTAGGTTGTTAATAATCTGAATTTCGCCTCGTTTTAATAATTCCAGATCAATAACTTCATAGATGGAAACTAGAATAGTATTTTCAATAATATCACTGGTTTCTTTCGTATTATAGACAGCTAATCGTTCAAATATTTTTTTTTCAGCTACAAAGTTATTGACGGTTGCCAACTTATAGTCTATGAAATTATGCAGTTTTTTTATAATAACAGAAGCAATGCTTTTGGGGGATTTGGCAGCCAAAATGGATTTATCCATTTCATGCAAAATCTGCAAACGATCTGTAAATTTTATTAATTCTTCTTGAGTTGATTTTTGTTTAGTAATGTCTTGTAAGGTTTCGATAGCACCAATAATTTCACCATTGTGGTCTTTAATAGGTGCGGCTGTAAAATAAATCCATTTTCCTTTTTCGCCCAAACGTGGAAAGAAATCTTCCGCTTCATAAGCATCTTTTATAAGAGCCGATTTTTTTAATGTTTGATTATATTGCAATTTCATCTCCTTTACAGAAAAATTTTCCAAAATCATATCAGCCAAAATAAATCGTTCTTTAAGGTAAAAAGCTTCCCAGGATTTTTGAGTTCCAAGCATTTTCTTGGCAGTAATGCTTGTTAATTCTTCGCAAGCTTTATTCCAGTGTGTAATTCGATGCTCTTTATCAATGACAATAGTTGCGATAGAACTTCCATATATAATTTGAGTGAGTTTTTGCTCATTCTCCATTAACGAATTCTCAGCTTGCTTGCGATCGGTAATATCCGAAACCACATGAACAGCACCAATCATTTTCTTTTGCTCGTTAAAAATAGGATCAACTGTAACTTCCAACCAACGATCTTTATCCTGACAGATCATTGATTCGAACTGTTTGCTTTTTTTCATCCGTAGCAAAGGACAATCAGCAAAATGGTCTCCCTTACCATGAACCACCTGATAGCAAAATTTTTCATTAAGGTTTTCATTATCTAAATTGAATAATGATAAGGTTGCTTTATTATATTGACGAATCCGTCCATCCATATCAATAATGCTTACCGAATCACTCATAGAGTCAAATGTAGTTTGCCACTTAGCTACTTGGTTTTTAATTTCAGCTTCTGCCAGTTTACGCTCAGTAATGTCTTCAACACTCGACATTATGAATTCTTCCCCACCACGCTCAATAATTAAGCCACTCAAAACAACGGGTATCAGTTGTCCATTTTTATGAATATATTCTTTTTCATAGGGCCCGTAGCTACCCGTTTCTTCTAAGTTCTTTAACTGCATTGCTTCTAGAGAAGCATATTTTTCAGGAGTAATATCCCAATAGGTGAGTTTTAATGTTTCCTGAATTGTTCTTCCAATAATATTAGCATAGGCAGGATTAACATCCACTAGCTCGCCATTCATTTTACAAAGGGCTAATCCGATAGGAGAATAATTAAAGAGCAATCTATTATAATCCTCACTTTTTTGTAATTCGATTTTTTGTTTTTCTTTCTCTTCAAACACCTTTTCAAATTTTTGTCGATAGGTTAGAGAATAAAAAATATCCTGATAAGAATATGCTTTTAATTCGCTTTTTTTAAGGCCTTTATCAATAAATAGCAAATAAACGGTAAAGATGATTGAATACAATACAGCTGTTGTTGATTTTGAAATCAAGCCTGATACAAAAGCACTCCAAAACGTATCCGTAAAGCCAAACACACCTAATGAAAAAGCGAAAGTATCCAGTGCAAGAATGAACAGCATTGTAAACAATATCCTCAAAAACAGTATGGAAATATAGCGCGATATAAACTCATATAAAAATATTAGAATAAATGCATCCAACAACAATACGAGGCTACCAGTAAATACTACTTGGGCTTGCTGTATATAAAAAGATTTAGGGAGATTATAAATATTTTTTATTTCTTCTGCATCAATTCCCCATCCTAAGGTTAGTTGAATAAGTGATAAAGCCAAATTTGCGATGACAAGGGCATATATAACTTTTCGTGCTTCTAAGGCATCCTCACGGATATAAACTAAAAGAATAGCAAAAAGGCTGGCTGTAAAAAAGACTGCTGTCCCTGATGAGACTATAATATTTGGAGCTATTTCAATATAAAAAGCAGCACTTAAAAAAACTTGCAAAAACTGGAAAACACCCAAGGCAGTAAATAACAAACCCAATCCAAAAATTGAACGAAGTTTGAAGAACGACAATAGTAAAACAGCTACTATTATGCATTGTATAAGCAGAATTAAAATTTGATCGAATGCAATATCCATGTTATAGTTTATAAATCTATAAATTGTAATGCAGTTTTCTGCATTGCATTATTAATCAGCTTAAAATAAGTAATGAACTTTTTTTTAAATATAAAGAATTGCACTCGCTTTTCAAAATCAAGGTATTTAGATTTGTATAATTGCGATATATGCTCTAAAGGTATTTTTTTAATTTTCTTATGAGTACATCCCTTTTGATAGGTTTCGAAATATAATCATCACATCCAGCATCTATTGACTTTTGTTGGTCGCCAACAATAGCATAAGCAGTTTGGGCAATAATGGGCAGATCAGGTTTAAACGTTTTAATTTGTTGAGTTGCCTCATAACCATTCATCACCGGCATATTGATATCCATTAATACCAGATCAATAGTCGCATTCTCTTTGCAAAGCTTAATAGCCTTTTCACCATTTGTAGCCCAAAGAGTATTCACCCCTAATTTGTCAAGTACTACTTTTAAATATTCATAACTGGACTCAACATCTTCAACAACCAATACTGTTTTGCCATTCAAAATAATTTCAGAATTCGCTTTGATTCCTTTACGAACCAATGTTTCAGTGACTACCTCTTCATGAAAAGGGATCGTAAAATAAAAGGTGGTTCCACCTCTCTGTCCTTCAGCCAAATTTTCCTCAATTGATTCAAGCCAGATTTTGCCCCCTAAAAGTTCGATTAATTTTTTGGAAATTGTCAAGCCAATACCTGTTCCACCATGCGTTTTGGTATATGACTCCTGAGCTTGTCTGAAAA
The DNA here is from genome assembly GCA_041554455.1 of Bacteroidales bacterium. Classification (GTDB taxonomy): domain Bacteria; phylum Bacteroidota; class Bacteroidia; order Bacteroidales. The sequence continues at coordinate 3,895 of JBFFMB010000051.1, read as the reverse complement.
TATCAAAAATAAATTCTTTCTTATCTTCAGGAACTCCTATACCACTATCTTTAACATAAAATTTTAGCAGACTCTTATTATTATCCTTTTCAATGGTATACCCAAATTTTACATATCCTTGATCTGTAAACTTAAGGGCATTTTTCAGCAAATTAATTAAAACTTGCTTCAACTTCGATGGATCAGTATTGATTATTAATTTAGTATTTTCAGAAGGAATAATCAGGGATAAATCAAGATTGGTTTTATTTATATTGAATTGTTCGGCCTTAATAACATCATAAACTTCATACAAAACGGCATGTAGTTCCTCATCTACTTTTTCAATTTTTGTTTGACCCGATTCAATTAGAGTGATATCAAAAAGATCATTTACAATAGTGAGCAGATGATTTCCACTTGAATTAATAGTTTCAGTATATTTTAAAATATCTTCAAGTGCTAAATGTTTATCAATAATATCGGAGAAGCCAATAATGGCATTCAGCGGAGTGCGCAATTCATGCGACATTGTAGCGAGAAATGCTGATTTCAAACGATCCGATTCAGTGGCTTTTACCAGAGCATTCTTCAAATTCTGTTCTGCTTTTTTTCGTTCAATAGAGATTCCAATGGTATGAGAAACAAACTCAAGTATTTCCATATCCCTTGAATTATAGGCATTTTCATCCTCATAACTTTGTACAACGATAGCTCCGGTTACGTAACCATCAATGATCATAGGTACTCCAAGCCAAATTTTTGAGACAAAGCCAACTGTATTTATATTGTTATCTTTTCTAAAACGCTCTATTTCTCTATGGTTCACTAAAAGAGATTTTTTTGTTTTAATTACGTGAGCAGTAAATGAATTAGCCGCAGGGAAAGAAGTGTGAGTATCCTTCTGATCAGCAATATATGGCAAATGAATGGTATCTGTTTCCTCTTCATAAGTCGCAACGAAAAAGTTGGTTGTATCAATGAGTTTTCCCAGTTCTTTTCGAATGATACCTATTAACTCATCCAAATTTCCCGTCTTATTAACCGCAAATAAAATGTTATACTGCAGGCTTTGGATCATTTCGGCTCTTTTTTGTTCAGTAATATCCTCAACTGCTCCAATAATACCTACTAAACGATTTGACTTATCATCCCAAATTGGATGCCCATACACTTTTACCCAAACAATATTTCCATTTTTGTGATAGGTTCTTATAACAGAAAGAATTTCTTGGTTTTTCTCTAATTCTGCAAACACTTTTACATCATATTCTAAATCATCTTCATGAATGATAGCACGCCAACCACCTATTGCGCAATATTCCTCAAACGTATAACCCGTAATTTTTTCAAATGAGCCACTAACCCACGTAGGACGGACGTTCCCATCATCACAAATTTTCGCAGAAAATAAATAGTCGGAAGTTAAATCAGAAATTAAACGATAACGTTCTTCACTTATACGTTGTTTTTCTTCCGCAGTTTTCCGTTGACTAATATCTCTAACCATCGCTTGAACATATACACCATCAGATAGCACAATTTTATTCAAAGAAATTTCTGCATGAAATGGGATTCCGTTTTTCTTCAAATGAATCCACTCAAACGATTGGGGTTCTCCAGCTAGAGTAGCATTTATTTTTTCCATAGCAACCTCCTTGGAAAGCCTACCATCAGCTTGAAATTCTGGTGAAAAACCTGTTGGACTATATCCTATAATTTCATCTTCAGTACAGTCGAAAATTTCTAAGGTTTTTGGATTACATGATATGAATACTGAATCTTTCATCAAGAAGATTGCATCATTAGCAGATGTATATAGACTTCGGAATTTTTCTTCGCTTTCTTGAACGATTGCTTCGGTCTTTTTCCGATCTGTAATGTCACGGTTATTACTTAATATAGCTTGTCTGCCTTTATATTGAATTACAGATGCATTAATTTCTAGATAAAACGAACTGCCGTCCTTTTTGTATTGAATTGTTTCGAATTGATTAAAGGAGCCCTCTTTGAGTGTCCGCACAATTTGTTCTTCACCCACTGAAATATTATGAGTAATATCTCTTAATGACATCCCAATAAACTCATTACGACTAAAACCATACAATTCGCATGCACGTTCATTAACATCCAAGACTACCTCATCTTCAGGAGTAAAGATAATAATAGCATCATGTGAATTTTCAAATAAACCGCGATAGTCTTGTTCAGAAGTTTGTAAATCAATTTCAATTTTTTTTCGATCAGTGATATCAGTTACAAAGGCAAAAGAACCTGCAAATTTCCCATTCTTATCATTTATTGAAGTGGCATTAAAAAGAGTATGAATAATAGAACCATCTTTTCTTTTTAAAGCAATTTCATAGGTTCTGTGTTTGTTTTTATTGGCTTTTGAAATTTCTTTGTCAAAGATTTTTAAATTTTCATCATCCACAAAATCCATGGGTGTTTTACCAAGCATTTCATTTTTTGAATAGGCAAGCATCTCGCAAAGAGAGTTATTTACATCAATGGTTTTTCTGTTTACATCAATTAACCAAAAACCTTCGGAAGTTGTATCAATTAATTTTCGGTATTTTTCTTCACTTTCTTTTAATTTATTTTCCGATAGTTTCCGTTCGGTAATATCGCGTCCAACACCAAGTACACCAATAATTTTTCCATCGGCATCATAAATCGGAGTTTTAATTGTTTCCAAAATTTCATGATGTCCATCACTCGCATAAACAACTTCCTCTTCGTTTATACTTGGTTTTCCAGCAACTATGGCTTCTTTATCCTTTTGACGAAAAAAATCAGCCAATTCTTTATCCACAAAATCATAATCTGTTTTACCTATTATCTCAGAAGCAGACGCCCCAAAGAACTGCTCAAATCTATGATTGCATGTCAGATAAACCCCATCTGAATCTTTCATCCATACAAGCTCAGGAATGGTTTCAATTAAAGTTTGAAGATGTGCTTGATTTTTTTTAAGCACATACTCCCCTTGTGAAAGATTACGAAGAAATAACAGACTACTCAGGCTATCACCTATTCTCTGACCAATTTCCTTAAAGAGCCATTGTTCTTCATCCGACCAGATTCGATCATCAGAACATTGATGCATCCCAAACATCCATGGTTCTCCTATCTTGGGATAAACCGCCGTAACTATTTGAGAATGGACACCAAATTGTTTGGTTAATTCTTCAAAAATTGGATTATCGGTATTTGATCCATAAAGGACAGGATCGTTGGATGCAAGTGCAGCTGCACAAATCTCATCCCCTCCTGGTTTCATAGGTATTTCAATATTCAACTCAAAAGCACCAGGATATTTAGGATTGCACGATTCAACAGGAATTTTATAGGTAGGTGAAAGAGGATTGCAAGGATAAAGTAACCATGTTCGATCTGATTTAAAAATCTCACGTGCAACTTCCATTACTGCAAACATCATTGCATCAAGATCCTTTGCTTCTCTAATGGAGTGATTTATTTTTTCAAGGCTTTCGAAGAAAAAAATGTGTTTATTAAATCCATCCTCAGATTTCATAGCACTAGATAATAAACTATCTGCGTCCTTATCTAATTGTGCTGTTGATAAGAGTTCAATTTCAGGCTTTTTAAGTTTGGATATTTCAACTTTTAATTGCTCTATCTCTTCTAAGAGTTGTTCCTTCGTTTTTTTAGTATCCTTCATAACACCCATTATTCAATCCTAATAAATGATACAATTTAAAAAAATAATAGTAAACCGTGCATTGCCTTTTATGTTATACGCTTTTAAAAAGCATAAAATTGGTATGGCTATTCTAAAATATCCATATCTAATTCACTAACAATAGTTGCAATTTAAAGATTCAAAAATATACAGGCAAATTATGCTATAAATATAGGCTATAAGGCGTGAAATTATATAGGTAAAATACCT
>JBFFMB010000050.1:0-8063 GCA_041554455.1 Bacteroidales bacterium | reverse complement strand
GCTTCAAAAGTGGCTGTTTTTGGTTCAGGACTTTGTTCTCCTTTTTTTTTATAATCAGTAAAACGTAAGATGTAGGTTGGCTCATCTTCAACTTTTGAAAATTCCCAAATATCTTTTTCATCCGAGATCCAATTGCCTTCCAATTCGGCAACTTCAATTCTGTCATTATCATTATACAATGGATGTAATGATGGAACACAACTCGTAAAAAATAATACGATAAAGCCAATGGCAATAATTCGATTTTTTGTTTTCATTTTCATTCGATTTTAAAATTAGTAATTTATTTCAGAACAAAGGAAATGTCTATTGCATCTGCTAACAATTTTTTTCGATGAATTGAAATCTGTGAAGGTTGAACAAACTTCGTTTTTCGTTCATAGGTATTGAAAGATGTTTATTAAAATATTTTCATAAGTTTGTGTATGATGATGTTAATTATGCACCTTTTTAATAAATAACCTAAATACCCGATTGATATGAAAATCAAAAGCCAACAATTTTTATTAATCCTCATTTTTAGTATAATCAGTTTCTTTTTGGGAGCTTATTTAATGGACTTTATGGAAAATGAATCCAATGAGAATGCCGAAGGTGCTGCTGAATTATTTGGAATTGAGTTTACAGACAATGAGCTCGATAGCTTGAGTGGAAACTTAAAAGATTTATTGGTGGATTATCAAGCCATTCGTGATTTGGATATGCCCAATAGTGTGTGGCCAGCCATTCAATTTAATCCGATTCCTGTTGGTTTTGAATTTCCAACAGAACAAAAGGCGCTTGTTTATGATAATTATGCCGAAACAAAATTGCCAAAAAACAGAGATGATTTGGCTTATTATTCCATCGGGCAATTGGCAGAATTAATTCGGTCTAAGAAAATCACTTCTGTAGAACTTACCACCTTTTTTATTGATCGATTGAAAAAATACGATCCCATGATTCATTGCGTCATCACACCAACTTATGATTTAGCCATAGAACAAGCCAAGCAGGCAGATGCTGAAATTGCAGCTGGAAATTATAAAGGATACTTACATGGGATTCCTTTTGGAGTGAAAGATTTGTTGGCAACTAAAAATTATAAAACCACTTTTGGGGCGGCTTCTTATAAAGATCAAGTCATTGATATGGATGCAACGGTTGTCAAAAAATTAAGGGAAGCGGGCGCTGTTTTAGTAGCGAAACTTAGTTTGGGTGCGTTGGCCATGGATGATGTTTGGTTTGATGCCATGACCAAGAATCCGTGGGATACTTTAGTGGGTTCTAGTGGCTCATCTGCAGGACCTGCAGCGGCTGTTAGTGCAGGCTTATTGCCTTTTGCTATTGGTAGCGAAACTTGGGGATCCATTGTTTCTCCATCCAATCGTTGTGGGGTAACAGGTTTGCGTCCCACCTACGGTCGGGTGAGTCGTACAGGCGGAATGGCTTTGAGTTGGACCATGGATAAACTTGGACCTATTTGTCGGAATGTAGAAGATTGTGCGATCGTTTTTGATGCGATGTATGGTCCGGATGGAGAAGACCAAACGATTATCGAAGCACCTTTCAATTATAAGCATGTAACTAATTTTAGCAGTTTAAAAATTGGCTATTTGAAAAGTGAATTTGACCAAGATTCGGCTTGGATGGATGAGAATAAAGCTGCCTTAAAGAAATTAGAAGAAATGGGTGCTACCTTAGTTCCCATTGAGCTTCCTGATCTTCCTATTTGGAATCTTGCTTTTGTTTTAACCGCTGAATCTGCTGCCGCTTTTGATGAATTGACCTTAAGTAATCGGGATGATTTATTAGTGTTGCAACACCGCAATGCTTGGCCAAATATTTTCCGTTTCTCACGATTTATACCTGCAGTAGAATACATCCAAGCCAATCGGCTTCGTTATTTATTGATTCAGAAAATGGAGGAAATGATGAATGAGGTGGATTTATTTGTTGCTCCTTCTTTCGGAAAAAATTTGTTGACAACGAATTTAACGGGTCATCCAACGGTGGTTGTTCCCAATGGATTTGAAAGCGAAAAACAACCTTTAAGCATTGTTTTTACAGGCAAGTTGTTTGATGAAGGGACGATACTTTCTGTTGCAAAAGCTTATCAAGATGCGACAGGCCATCATTTGAAACGACCAAAATTGGATTAGAGTAAAGATAGGGGTGACACCCTAGAGGGTGTCACCTCATCTTTTTTATTGTCCAAATTCTTCCAACCAAAATTCTTTTTGTAAACGAGTGGAATGCGTACGTAAATATCCTCTCCAACCATGACGGCCTTTGGGATAGATCATAAAATTAAAATCTTTGTTTTTCTCCATCAATTTATCTACAAATTGAATCACATGTTGCATATGAACATTGTCATCCATCGTTCCATGTACAATCCAAAGCTTTCCTTTTAGAAGATCTGCGAAATTATTTACATTTCCATTTTCATAACCTTCTAAGTTGTTTTCTAGCGTACCCATATATCGTTCGGTATATACATTGTCGTATAACCGCCAATCGATAACGGATGAACTGGCCCATCCATGCGTAAAATAATCGGCACCTTTAGTGAGGGCTATAGCTGACAAATATCCACCATAACTTCCACCCGTGATCCCAATTTTTGTTTCATCTACAAAGCCTTGAGCAATTAACCATTTTACGGCGACTATATAATCTTGAATATCGTATTTGCCACAATTTCCATGAAACTGATCCAGTCCTTTTTTACCAAAATGACCACTTCCGCGATGATCCACTTTAAAACGGATAATGCCATTGTCAGTCATATAATCACCTTGTGGACTAATCCACTTGTTTTTCACATTTTTGCTGTCTGGGCCACCATAAATTTGGAATACCACTCCATATTTTTTAGTGGGATCAAAATTGGCAGGTAAAATCCACCAGGCAGGCATATCAAATCCATCTGGATTTGGAATTGTAAATAGTTCGACTTTACCCATGGGTTTGTTTTTATCTGGACCATTTTTAGCTCCAAGATGGCGAATGTGTTCTCCATTGGTTTTAAATAATTCCTTACGAGATGGGTTTTCAGTATTACTATACGTATCTATAAAATAGCTTCCGTTTGGAGAAATGCTCAAACTATGAGATCCTGCATCAGTGGTCAACTTTTTTAACTCTGATCCATCTAATTTGACTGAATAAAGATGTGTTTCTGTAGAGTTTTCGCTAGTGCCTGTGAAGAAAAGTTTGTTGTTTGCTTCATCCACTTTTTCAATCCCACTCACTCGCCAGTCTAAATCAGTAATTTTATGGATCAGTTTACCTTCAAAATCATAATGATATAAGTTCATCCAGCCATCGTGATTGGATCGAAGAATAAATCCAGATCCATCTGTAAATGAATAAAGATCTTCGTAAAACTCTATGAAATTTGATTGTTTTTCATCATAAATTTCATTTTTAGCCCCAGTATTAACATCGGCTAAATAAATCTTTAAATTATTTTGTTCACGATTTTTGGTTTGATAAAACAACTGATCAGAATTAGCCATCCATGTTGGGAAAGCAATGTATTTATCTTCATTGCAATTACAATCTAACCAAACTATTTCTTTAGTATCAATATGAAGCACCCCAAATTTTACGCCCGGATTTTTATCCCCTACTTTTGGATAACGCGTTTTTTCCCATTCACCATGCAATCCGTCTGCATCATAAATTGCAAATTCAGGAACTTCGGTATCATCAAATTGTAAAAAAGCCAGTTTTTTACTATCAGGCGACCACCAAAAGGCTCTATATGCTGATGCACGACCAATAATTTCTTCCATATACACCCAAGAAGCATAGCCGTTTTTAATGAGTTCTGTGCCATCATTGGTTAAACGGTGTTCCAAACCTGTTTCAACATCTACATAGTAAAGATCATGATCACGAGTATAGGCGATGTATTTTTCGTTGGGAGAAAAAATCGGTGTCTTTTCTTCGCTTCCATTATCGGTTAATTGCTTGAAAATTTTATTGGGTCGATTATAGTAAAACAGATTATTGTTTTCTACAAAAGTGCTGTTATTATAATCTTCTGTGAATTCTGTAATTCGTACATCTTTATATTTGACAGGAAGGTTTTCTTTTACTTCATCTTCGAAGTTTTTGTCTGTAAATTTTTTCGATTTTCCTGTTTTTGCGTTGACTTTGAAAATGGCATTTTCACCATTTTTGTCTTTCATTATTTGCAGATAATTAGCATCATCAAGCCAACGTAAAATGTTTGGGTAGTTTAGTTCTTGGGCATTTAGAGATCCAATAAAATAGACCCCTAATAATAAAAAGATTAGTTTTTTCATAAGTCAATAGTTGGTATATAATTAGCGGTATAAAATTATTAAAATAGTGTTATTGGGGGTCACTTATTTTATGATAATCTACCAATGGATGTTTTATAAAGACGAAAAAGTTTAGATAAAAAAAGCCTGATTCAAAATTGGGAATCAGGCTTTAGAATAGTTATTAGTAATTAGTCTCGATGAACCGTATCCATTGAAAAGGCAGGCAAGCAAACAGCTATATATTCGGCTCCTTCAGGATGCGGAGAACTGTATTGTACCCATTCTCCTTTTTCAATGATAATGGCTGATCCAGCGGCTACTTCAAATTGTTTTTCTTTTGTTTTCACAGATAATACCCCTTTTAAAACCAAGGTGTATTCGTTGAATTCAGGGGTTTGTCCTGGTTCAACCCAGCCATAGGGACTCTTCATTTTTGCGATACTCACTTCAGCAGTATCAGAATTAACCCGACCAATGTATTCCTCAATAATTTTTGGTTTATTTCCAGCCGCTTCTATTACCGTTGGTTTATGTATAAGTTTTGCCATTTTAAAATCCGTTTAAGTCCATGGTCACTGTTGGAATTAATAATAATAATCCCAAGACTAATAAAATAATAATGAAAGGAGTAATCCATTTTACCCACTTTTCATAAGGAATTTTAGCTACACCCAATACTCCAATTAAAATTCCAGAGGTTGGTGTAATCATATTGGTGAAGCCATCCCCAAATTGGAAGGCCATAATGGTGGCTTGTCTAGAAATTCCAATTAAGTCAGAAAATGGAGCCATTATAGGCATGGTAAGTGCTGCTTTTGCAGATCCAGATGGGATGATAATATTAATCAAATTTTGGATGCCATACATGACCGAAACAGTTCCAAATTTACCCAGATTGCCCATTGAATCGGCCACTGAATACAACATGGTGTCAATAATTTTTCCATTCTGAAGGATAATAATTATACCGCCTGCTAAACCTACCACAAAGGCAGCTGAAAGAATGTCGCTCATCCCTTCAATAAATAACTTTACAATTTTATTGGGGTTGTAATTCATGGCGATTCCACTTGCCAATCCCATAACAAAGAATAAAGTAGCTATTTCCATAATGTACCAATGGTACCCCATTACACCAATAATTAAGTAAAAGATGGTGAAGATTAGCAAATGCAAAACAAAAAACTGACCTGATTTACGTAAAGACATTATGCCTCCCAGCGCAAACAAAACTGTTAGAATTGGGATGATTGGCCAGTTCAGACTTGAGTCTGCATTGCCTACCGTTAAAACGGTCCATGTATGAGTGAAACTATATATTGTCATAACACTCAAAATGGCTATGAATGTGATCCATGCAGCTAGGGGAGTGTGCTTACTTTGCTCTCCAATGCCTTCAGCAGTTTTATCTCTCCATATTTGGTCTTCTTCGTAGACTAAAGATTTCTTGGGATTCTTCTTAATTTTAGCTGCATATCTTAAGATAAAACCTATGCCAACAATATTGATAACGATCCAACAGAAAAACCGATATTCCAAGCCTGAAAATAAAGGAACATCTGAAAGTCCTTGTGCGATCCCAATAGTAAAAGGGTTTAGCATGGCACCGGCAAATCCTAATCCAGCGGCAACAAAACAGATGCTTACCCCAACAATGGAATCGTAACCCATACTAATCGCTAAAGGAACAAAAATGATCACAAAAGCGATGGTTTCTTCACTCATCCCAAAAACAGCTCCTAGGGTGCTAAACATGAGCATAATCAACGTTAGTACTATATTGTTGACTCCAATGAATTTAATGAGTTTTAGATTCTCTAGTTTTTTGGTAAATTCCAGAAAAGACATAATAGCAATGTCAATAGCTTTACTGGCATTCATAATCCAAAATGCACCCCCTATGAGAAGTATCAGTGCGATGATATCCGCTTTGTCAACAAAGCCATCAAAAATGGACGAAAATATTTGCCAAGTTTGAGGCTCATTGTCGATTTGATGAAATGAGCCAGGAACAATCACTGTTTTACTTGTGCCATCGGGCATAATTTTTTGTTCACGTTGAAATTCACCCCCAGGGACAAACCAAGTGCAAATTGCAGCAATCGCAATAATGTAAAAAACGATGACGTAAGTGTGTGGAATTCGTTTATTCTTTAACATAGAGGTTGTTTTTATAAGCAGGCTAAAATATGAAAATTTGCTCAATATTAAAATTCCATATTTGAGTTGAAATAATCTTATTTTTGTTTTGAAAACAAATTGTAATTAGATAATGATATGTTTATAATTTTTGGAGTCGGAAATAAAAAGCAGGAAGAGAAACAATCTTATAAAATGGAGCATTGTTATCATTGTAATAATACAACTCATTGGTTAGCTGCAAAAGCTAGCGATCATATTTCTTTGTTTTTTATCCCCGTCATTCCTTATAAAACCACCTATTCCTATCGTTGTCCTATTTGTAATACGGGTCGGAAAATTACGAAAGAAGAATTCGAAAGAATTTAAAGCCAGGCTTTTGCTTCATTTTCTGAACAAAACACTTTAAAAAAATAATTATTTGTATTTGAATTATATCTTTTGAAAAGTGTAGCAACAGCCGTTTCAAAGGGTTTGTTAACTAAAATTGATTCTTGAATAGATTCGTAATTATTCAAAGCCTTTTTTAAGGCATTAACGGTATAGCTAATTTCAATGGGAGTTATTTCGAAATCAGCATTTCGGCAGTCAATCAAAATCTTTAAATGTTTAGTGGGATATTGTGATTTGCTAATTTCAATATAGTGATTTATGATGTCTTTAATTAATAGGCTGCCGTTCGCTTTTGTTTCAAGTATATTACTCTGTTCATTATAATAGTACGTTCTCATATTGCCTAAATCATTTTTGAGGTTATCAACTATCCAGTTTTACTTGAAAATAAAAATACAATCTAAAGGCAAGAAAGTCAACTGTAAAAAAAGATCAACTAATTGAGATTAAGCTATTTTCTTTGGAAAAATAAGGGATACAATCATGCTCATTCCGAGGATGCCTAAAACAGCATATAATGAATGCTCTGTTTCAAATCCAATGCTTTCAAGCCAGTGATGAGCTAATAATTTCAGGCCGATAAAGGTGAGTAAAATAGCCAAACCATGTTTTAGATAATAGAAGTAACTCATTGCATTTGAGAGTAAGAAAAACAATGATCGTAATCCTATGATCGCAAATATGTTTGAAAAGAATACTATATAAGGATCTTTAGTGATTGAAAAAATGGCAGGCACCGAATCCACCGCAAAAATAACATCGGTAAATTCAATAACGAGGACGACTATTAATAAGGGGGTAATGAATTTTTTGCCATTTTTTTGGATAATAAATTTGGATCCAATATAACCTGAGTCAACGGCGAAATACTTGGAAGCAAATTTGACGACCGGATGGTGTCCAGGATCAATTTTGTCTTCTTTGTTTCGGTTGACAAACATTTTAACCCCAGTGTATATTAGCAAAACGCCAAATACATAAAGCATCCATGCGAACTGTTGAATTAAAGCAGAAGCTGTAAAAATGAACAAGAATCGCATCACTACAGCACCTATAATCCCCCAAAATAAAACACGATGATAATATTGTTTTTCGATCCCAAAGGCCATGAAAATCATAATCATGACAAAAACATTATCTACTGAAAGGGCATACTCAATTAAGTAACCAGTTATATATTCCAGTCCTAAATTTTGACGATAAACTCTTAGTCCTTCTTCAAAACTCAACCCATCAATTTGAATGGGGTGT
>JBFFMB010000049.1:0-8130 GCA_041554455.1 Bacteroidales bacterium | reverse complement strand
ACATATCTTAATTTCATATAGGCTAGGCCTCCTTCACAACCACATTTATCATCTTTACTACATAATGCAAGATCATTCTTGCTTTTGCCAGCCATGATTGTAAAGTCTCCATATTTGTCTCCAACGTAAATTTTTGCTTTACAATCGGTTTTTATTTTGGTGTTTTCTTTACTACTATTCCCAACATAAAAATAAAGATCTTTTTCAAGTTTGTCGCCTCCGTTTCCAGTAATCGTAAAGGATTCCCCAGGATTTAAATTTACTCCAAGAAAAAATCTATTATGTTTATTCTTGTCATAAACCTGAATAGTTTCCTGATTATTTCCGTCATAACGCAATGTTATTGAACGAAGTCCGTCATCACAACAAGCATTATAGTCTTCATCGTCATCTTTCAATTGCTTTGTTGTTAAACCCTCATTATAATCATAGCTTAGGCTTTCATCAATACCTATCTCAAACGAGACATAGTAATCTTCAAAACCATAAAATACTTTAACGATATCTATATAGGTTGGAATTGTAACTTGGGTATTTATGACATCTGAATTTCCGCTAGCATAGCCAATGTATAGTAATTCTGAACCATCTTGTGTATAGATTCGCAGCGCTCTATTTAAATCTCCATCAGGTAAGGTTACGGAAATACTAAGCGTTTTGGTCATAGACCAATCAAAGTTTGCTGCAACAGTAAGATTTTCAGTAATATCTTCAGTCCCTGTGTTTGGAGTATCTCCAAAGTCACTTTTCATACATGCGTAAAAAGTAGTGAGGAAAATGAGTAAAATGGGCAGTGTAATTCTTAGTTTTTTCATAATACAAGGGGTTTGAATAGTCAGTACAATAAATAAGCCACACACTTCACTCAATCCTAATATACGAAATTTAAGCACTTTAAGTTTCGTATATCTTATTAAATTCTCTCCAAATGAAACTTATTTTCCCAAATTGAGAATGTCAATACTCATGAAGCCTTATTAATTAAGGCTAAATCAATATTCAGCATTAGTTATCTAGGATTTATAACAATATCCTTTACATCTTCAAGAGTTACTGTACCTCCTTTATTTCCCCAAGCATTGAGGACATAATTAATAACTGCAACTGCATCTTCTTTATTGTCAAGCTGAGGGGCCATTGGCATCGTATAAGTTATTCCATTGACAACCATTTCGATTTGAGAGCCATTTAATGTTTGAGCTACCGCTCTTACTTTATCAGCAAATAAATAATCAGCGTTTTTTAATGGAGGAAATGCACCGGGGATTCCTTCGCCACTCAATTGATGACAAACAAAACATTTTTCTTTATATATTTTAGCTCCTTTGGGATATTTGATCTCTGCCTGATCAACTTGAGCTGCTGTGGCCGTTGAATATGAGGTGTTAAAAACAAGTAAAGAAGCAAGTATAGTTAAAATAGTACTGAATAATATTAGACGTGTTTTCATAAAATTTGATTTTATTGTTTATGATTATAAAGTTAGTTAAATAGTTTATTAGTTACTCAATTAATGACAGCATTTCATTTCGGTATTCTCAGTTTTTGATAACTTAGGACTGATGTATTTGATTCCTAGGTTCATTCCTCTTAGAATAAAAAGAATCCCAATAATGATAATAAAAATGGGGATGATTCGTCTGATTTTATTTCTAAATTTAAGGCTGATGATATTACTTACCAATGAAAGACTAAGCATGATTGGCAAGGTCCCTAATCCAAAGATGACCATATAAATTGTACCGTTTAAAACGTCAGCTGTAGCTATGGCTCCAGCAATAGCCATATAAACCAATCCACAAGGAAGAAAGCCATTTAATATTCCAATAATGAATAATGAATAATAGGTTCGAATGGCAAACATTTTTCCGAAAGCTTTTTTTAAGCCACCCACCATTTTCGTAACGTAACCATCTAACTTATGTTGGTTTTTAAAAATAACTGGAAACAATACGGATAAAATCATAATGATTCCCATCATGATAGAAACCCATTGTTGAAGTCCGCCTAATTTAAAGCCTTTTCCAACTAAACCAAAAAAGGCACCCATTAAAACGTAAGTAATGGCTCGTCCAAAATTGTATAAAACACCCCCAAAGATTCTTGAAAACCAATTAGTTGTTTTTAATGGTAGGGCGATAGCTATCGGACCACACATTCCGATACAGTGAAAACTTCCAATCAATCCCAGTGAGAGGGCTGCAATATATAATTCCATCTTAAATAAAAATTATGATTTCCTGATAAAATGCTTTTTCTTGGTAAGACCAACCAATCTTTAATACGTACTTACCTGAGCGAAATTTGGAAGTATTGAGTTGCTGCTCATTGAGCGAGTTGAGTTTAATATTATGAGTCTCATCGAGTCGTGAGTCCGAAGGACGATACACTAGAATCTGCCCCTTTATTTCGTCATCAGCTTGGGTTTTCGGGAATTGCAAAAAGAGCTGTTCCGCTTCTTTACGGATGCTAATTTTTTCTCCTAATTGAGTCACGTTTTGTTGTTTCTGAATTTGTTGTTCGTATTCTAATTCCTTGGGATAATAGTCATCTTCAACTAAATCTTGGCGCACTGTAAAACTAAAAATGACAAACCAAAATATGCTTATAAAAAACAGTATAAGAAAGATGAAAATGCCAGTACCCCAATTAAATTTAATTTTCATTTTTATTTATTTAATCCAATGAATGAAGATTCTATTTCTTCAATGAGTTTTCCGTTTGAATAAACCCCAATCTTAACCTTATGATTTCCTTTTTCAATAGTCTCTTTATCGTATATAATAAAGAATACCGATTCGCCAGTATTTTGCGGATCAACTTTTATATTTTGTCCAATCATTTTTAGTTCTCCATTTTCAGATAATAAATGAAGTTCAATGGGTATGGCTGTATTGGTTTTATTGACCAATTTGATATTGTAGAGATTGCTGATTTTACCATCGGCTTGTTCTTGATAGAGCATGCCTGGAGCTCTTAAAATAATAATATCTACCGATGAACGAATGCTGAATAAATAGCCAATCACCCCAATCAAAACGACCAATACAATGGAGTAAGCCGCCGAACGAATGGTGAATTTCCATGGAAATTTATCTTTAATCATTTTTTCGGAAGCAAAACGAATCAATCCTTTAGGCTGTTCTACAGCATCCATCATTGAATTGCAGGCGTCGATGCAGGCCGTGCAATTAATGCATTCCAATTGGGTTCCATTACGAATGTCTATCCCGGTCGGACAGACTTGCACACATTGAGTGCAATTGATACAATCACCTTTGCCAAGTTTTGCTCTATCTTCTCCTTTAAAAAAAGTTCCTTTGGGTTCACCACGTATGTAATCGTAAGCCACGACGATGGATTGTTGGTCGAGCAATACTCCTTGTAAACGTCCGTAAGGACAAACGGCCGTACACACCTGTTCGCGGAAGTAAGAGAATACAAAATAAAACACAAATGAGAAAATGAGCATAGCAGCTAATCCTCCAATATGGTTGAGGGGATTATCGGTAATAATCAATTTTAACTCCTCAATCCCGATGATATAAGCTAAGAATGTATTTCCGATCAGAAATGAGATGGCATAAAAAATGAAATGTTTTAGCCCTTTTCGCCAAAGCTTATTAAAACCCCAAGCTTCTTCGTTCAATATTTTTTGATCACGAGCGCTGCCTTCAATAAGGAATTCTATTTTGCGGAAAATCATTTCCATAAAAATCGTTTGAGGACATGCCCAGCCACACCAAACCCGGCCATAGGTGACGGTAAAAAGGATGATGAAAACAAAAAAGGCAATCATGGCCATGAAGAATAGATGAAAATCTTGGGGCCAGAATTGCATGCCTAAGATGACAATTTTTCGTTCAATAAAATTAAGGAGCAAGAAGGCTTCCCCATTGATTTTTAAAAATGGACCTGCAAATAAAAAAGCGATTAAGATAGAGGCAACAATTGTTCGATAGTTTGTAAGCTTACCTTTTGATTTTTTTGCATAAACCCATAGACGTTTTCCTGTATCGTCTATAGTGGCGAGGCTATCTCTGAAATTTGCACTTTCTTTTTCCGGACGTTTATACTGAACCATTGTTCTTATAATTATTCAGCTTTATACAATGTTCCTTCCGGTGCTTTTTGGTTTGGTGGATTGCTGCCTTGCAAACTCAAAATAAAACTACCTACTTCTTGCATCTGCTTAGGGGTCAATTGTCCTTTCCACGAAATCATTCCTTTGGATGGATTTCCTACTTCGATGATTTTATAAATATCTCCGATGCTCCCTCCATGTATCCAATACTCATCGGTTAAGTTAGGCCCAACTAAACCTTCGCCTTTTGCGAGATGGCAAACCAAACAATTTTTATCATAGATGGCTTTTCCTGCTATTAGACTCACTTCATCAGTCAGATAAGTAACCGTGCTTGCACTTAATTCTTTAGTGGTTTTTGGTTTCATTTTCATGGCCGCATCAGCCATTTCTTTGGCGTATTCCTCATCTTGTAAATCACCGGTTTTCATCACATGATAACGAACCATATAAACAGCTGCAAAAATGATAGAAATATAAAATATCCATAGCCACCATTTTGGCATGGGATTGTTGAGCTCTTGTATTCCATCATATTCGTGATTGGACAAAAGTTCATCACCTGTTAATTCATCTTTTTCTAAACTATTTTTTTCGTCTTGCATCTCAACTAATTTATAAGATTAATATCCTGATTTCCACCTTCGTTTTCTTCAAAGGGCATCATACTCATCTTTTGAATATCTTCTTTACGAATGCGTATAGCCCAAAGAGTAAGTAAGCTAAACATTGTTAGGAATATCAAAAGCGAGAGGATAGGATAAATAGCTACCCCATCAATGGATTGTAAATAATGACTAACGATTTTCATCTTTTTATTTTTTATAAATGTCCGTTCCTAATCGTTGTAAGTAAGCAATCAATGCAATAATTTCTTTATCGCTGCTTATTTCAATACCTGCGGTTTTCAGATTGGCTGCAATTTCATTGGCTTGTTTGATCAAGTCATCATTTGCCTTATCTGCGTAATCTTCAGTATATGGAACGCCTAATGCTTGCATCACTTCTATTTTTCGTGCAGTTAAAGACAGATCCAATTCGTCTTTAATTAGCCATGGATAAGCAGGCATAATCGATTGCGGACTTACTGATTGTGGATTGAGCATATGATTGTAATGCCATGAATTTGGTTTGTAATTCCGAGAAGATTGGACCCCTTCTATGGCCAAATCTGGACCGGTACGTTTCGATCCCCATTGGAATGGATGATCATATACAAATTCACCTGCTTTTGAATACTCGCCATAACGCTCAGTTTCGGAGCGGAATGGGCGAATCATTTGTGAGTGACAAGTATAACAACCTTCACGAATATAAATATCCCGACCTTGTAATTCGAGTGGAGTATAGGGTTGTACACTCGCGATGGTTGGGATATTCGATTTGATCAGATAGGTAGGCACAACTTCAATGATTCCTCCAATTAAAATCGCCACTAATGAAAGCAACATAAACTGAATGGGTTTCCGTTCCAACCAACGATGCCAGCCTTCGCCTTTTTGACGTTTTGGTGACACCAATTCGCGAGCAGGAGCTTCGGCAGCTTCTTCCTTAATTAATTGACCCGCTTTTACAGTTTTCACAATATTGTAAAGCATCATAAATACTCCGATAATGTATAAACTTCCACCCATAATACGGGCATGATACATCGGGATAATTTGAGTCACTGTTTCCAAGAAGTTTGGATATTTTAGAAAGCCATCGGCTGTAAATTCTTTCCACATCAAAGCTTGAGTTACTGCACCCCAATACAATGGAATGGAGTAAAATAAAATACCTAAAGTGCCAATCCAAAAATGAGAATTAGCCAATTTAACAGAATGAAGTTTAGTATTAAAAATTCGAGGGATGAGCCAGTATAAAATACCGAAGGTCATAAATCCATTCCAACCTAAAGCGCCAATATGCACGTGAGCAATGGTCCAATCGGTGAAGTGAGTAATGGCGTTCACTGATTTCAATGACATCATCGGTCCTTCGAAAGTCGAGAGACCATAAGCGGTCACAGCTACCACAAAGAATTTCAAAATAGGATCTTCTCTTACTTTATCCCAGGCCCCTCTTAAGGTTAATAATCCGTTCAGCATACCACCCCAGGATGGTGCAATCAGCATAATAGAGAACGTTACCCCAAGAGCTTGCGTCCAATCGGGTAAGGAAGAATATAATAAATGATGAGGCCCTGCCCAGATGTACAAAAAGATCAATGCCCAAAAATGTATGATGGATAATTTATAGGAATAGATGGGGCGATTGGCTGCTTTTGGTAAATAGTAATACATCAAGCCTAAGAAAGGAGTGGTAAGGAAAAATGCAACGGCATTATGCCCATACCACCATTGTACCAAGGCATCCTGAACTCCCGCAAAAAGCGAATAACTTTTCCAGAAACTGACAGGAATAGCAAAAGAATTCACAATGTGTAAAACGGCAACGGTCACGAAAGTGGCGATATAAAACCAAATGGCTACATAAATATGTCCTGTTCGGCGTTTTAGAATTGTTCCAAACATATTCCACCCAAAAACAACCCAAATAATGGTAATGGCAATATCTAGGGGCCATTCCAATTCGGCATATTCTTTACTGGTGGTAAAGCCAAGTACCAATGTAATCGCTGCTGCGACAATAATAAATTGCCATCCCCAAAAATGGATCTTACTCAGCATATCGCTATACATACGTGCTTTACAAAGTCGTTGAAGCGAATAATAAATCCCCATAAAAATCCCATTACCTACAAAGGCAAAAATAACGGCATTGGTGTGAACGGGACGAATACGACCGAAAGTGGTCACCGCTAAATCAAAGTTTAAGGCAGGAAAGGCCAATTGACAGGCTGCTAGTAAACCAACAAGCATTCCAATTATGCCCCAAAATATAGTGGCATAGGCGAAGTCTTTAACGATCCGATTGTCGTAATAAAATTTTTCAATCTGCATTGTTTGAGTTTTTAGGTTGTATGTTATTCTTATCTTTTTTTTGTTCTGATTCTAGCGTGTCTTTTTTGGGATGATCATCGAATAATATGCGTACTGAAGGAGTGTAGTCGTCTTCATACTGACCACTTTTTACCGACCAGATGAAGGCTATTAAAAATCCAGCTGCTACAAGGATACTGAAACCGATTAATACAAATATTGCGCTCATACGATCATTGATTAACAAATATATTCAGTTCATCTTTCTTATCAAAAAAGTAAAGAGGTAAATGTATACTTAAATTGCAATTTGTTTTAATTCTAAATAAAAAGAGATGGGAATGAGAGATTTGTGAATGTAGTATGCTTCTCAAGCTTTTATAAATTATGTTAGAGGTATAAAGATAGGGAAATATAGAGAGAAATCAAATATTAACGCAAGCTCCTTTTGCGTGCTAGCAGTGCCGAAGTAAACGTAATGAAAGCGACAACGCTAACAGAACTAATGGGCATCAAAATAGCCGATAGGATAGGAGTGAGCATTGCTTGTACTGCAAAGCCTAAACCAACGAAATTATAAAGGAAAGAAATCACAAAACTGATTTTGACGATTCGTAAACTGCTTTTGCTGAAACGAAGATACTGCATCAATGAACTAAATTTTTGAGCCTCTAATATGGCATCGCAAGCGGGACTAAAATGATAAATATTATCGGCTATTGAAATCCCAACATCACTTTCGCTGAGCGCACCTGCATCATTCAAGCCATCACCAATCATCATCACATGTTTGCCCGCCGCTTTTAATGCTTTGATATAGTCCAATTTACTTTTGGGTGTTTGATCAAAATGGATGTGTTCCTTATTCGGAAATAGTGCATTTAAAGCTGCTCGCTCAGAGGCATTATCGCCCGATAATACATGTAGATCATAGTCTTTTTGTAATTGATTGATGACATTTTCGATGCCCGGACGATAGGTGTTTTTAATATTAAAAAACCCTTTCGATACCCCATCAATTTTGATAAATACTCTGGAAGAATAGGTCCCATCTAATTTTTCAACCCCATCAGTGAGGGCTTTTGATCCGATGATTAGTTCATGTCCTTGAATATAGGCTTT
>JBFFMB010000048.1:0-8138 GCA_041554455.1 Bacteroidales bacterium | reverse complement strand
GGGATGGCGATGTAAGTGAACCCATTATTTCTTCAACAAAAACAGGCTATGGTGTCATTCCTGATAACACAATTTTTCAAAATATGGAGGGCGTTGTAAAAGAGAAACACATCACTCAAGAATTACGTCAAAACACATTTGATAATTTTATGACTACCGATGATCATTTGATGCATATCATAGGGCTAGCCCACGACCAAAATGGAGAAAAATTTTATATATGTAAAAATTCAAGTGGAACGAATAGAAAATTTGAAGGCTATATGTATTTATCTCGTTCCTATTTTCGTTTGAAAACCATTGCTGTGATGCTAAATAAAAATGGTGTTCCAGAAAAAATAATAAAAAAAATAGACTCCAAATTATAAAATCCGGCTCCCATTTTCCTATAAAAAAACGATCATATAACAATGGTTTCCATTGCATTACAACCGTATCACTATTGAATGACTAAGGATAACTCCCTACTGTCGTTCAAATTAAAAACAAAAATAAAAAAAGGGTCAATTAAATCTCTTCGATTTCACCTTGTTCATTCACTAACACACCCCAATTAACAGCGATCAGCTCTTTATCTTCAAAAAAGAAGTCAATCATACCATCCTCAAAAGATAAACGATATTCGCCCTGTTCTTCGATTTCAGTATCAATTTCATTATAGCCATTGGCTTTCATCAAGGTAATAATTTCTGATTCTTTTAAATCAAAAACTTTTTTTCCAAACAAAGTGGCATTGCCATTATCGGTTTCAAAACAAGAAACGATAGAATGTTCTGCTCCTGTTCCTTCAATAAATACAGAAAAGCCTTCTTTCCAGTAATTCATGATAACGGTATTAAAATCCTCATCCTGGATATCTTCTACCTCTTCTGCTTCGCCTACAAAGGCTAATATTTCCTCAATAGTTTGACCAAATTTCATTTGACCAAAACCTACCTTAGGAACAATTTCTAATTTCAATTTACTCATTATATGTTGCTTTAATTTTCTTATTTAAACGGTGAATCGGGCTCTTTTGCCATGTGATTGTACACCAATTTGTCGACTAATGTAGGAAAAAACTTATTTAATAAGACCGTTAATTTTCCTTGTCCTGTTAAAATTAAACTTCGTTTACGCTTAGCGATGGCATTTTTTATGTGCTGAGCCACTTCTTCGGCACTCATCATTTCAGCTTCATCGCGTGGTGATTCGCCCTGTTGAGAGCCATCTTTTCCTAAAGCTGTATTCCGAATATTGGAGGCCGTAAAACCAGGACAAGCTATCAATACATGCAAGCCTTTCTTCAAATTTTCAATTCGAATGGTTTCTAAAAAACCATGCATAGCAAATTTTGATGATGAATAACCTGTTCTTCCCGGGAGGCCTTTATAGCCAGCAATGGATGAAACGCCTGCCACAGAACCTCTACTTTCAAGCAAAAAAGGCAAGGCAAATTTGGTGCAATAAACCGTCCCCCAAAAATTAACATCCATCAAGGATTTTAAAACATTGATTTCGGTTTCTTCAAATATAGCACGCATTGAAATTCCAGCATTATTGATCAATACATCAATACGTCCATAGTTTTTTACAGCCGCATTAATTAAGTTCTTACAATCCGCTTCCTTACTTACATCGGTTGATAAACAAAGAATATCAGGGCATTTATCTTTTAATTGATCAGCCACTGTTTGAAGTGCATCAAGCTTACGAGCACCTAATACCAGGGCATTCTCCGAGGAAGCATAGGCTTCAGCCAAGGCTTTTCCAATTCCGGAAGATGCACCAGTGATTATAATAACTCTTTTCGCCATGCTATTCAATTAATTAGCTGCAAGGATAAATAAAAATATAAAGCCAAAAAAGAAAAATTATAAACAATTTAATTAACAAATGAAAAAGGGAAGCCATCCTCTTGAGGATGGCTTCCCAAAAATAAAATCCTAAGCCTTTCTACACTAATCGTTTATTTTAAAGCCTTTTCGTAAGATATCATCCATCAAACACCATTTAGTAATGGATGATTGCAATAGATTGAGTCCTACAAAAGCAGCTATTAATAAGTAATTAAAATGAATAAAATAGGCCAGTAGCAAACTTGTTAAAATAAATGTTCCAGCTATAGCTCTGATAATACGTTCTCTCATGTTTTTTAGTTTTAATAGATTATGTTTTAGTTTATTTAGTTTTCTCTGGATATTTTTTCTTCTCAGTGATGAAATAAATCAAAGGAACAATAATCAAAGTCAAGAAAGTTGAAGCAATGGTTCCTCCCATTAAAGAAATGGCTAATCCTTGAAATATTGGATCAAATAAGATCACAACCGCACCAATAACAACCGTTCCAGCAGTCAACAGAATTGGAGTTGTACGCACAGCTCCCGCTTCAACAACCGCTTCTTTTAAAGGAATTCCTTCATCTAGTTTGAGATTAATAAAATCAATCAGCAATATGGCATTTCGAACCATGATGCCAGCCAGGGCTATCATTCCTATCATAGAAGTGGCGGTAAAAAAGGAGTCCATCATCCAATGTCCCAATAAAATACCAACGAGCGACAAAGGAATGGATACCATCATCACAAAAGGAACTTTAAAGTTTTGGAACCAACCAATGATCAACAAGTAAATAATGATCAAAGCTACTGCAAAGGCTGTTCCTAGATCACGGAAAACCTCATAGGTAATTTGCCATTCACCATCCCATTTTACACTATAGTTATCTTGCGAGAAAGGTTGCTTTTTAAATTCCTCCATCAATGTATAACCCTCTGGAATTTGAATCTCACCAAGACGATCTGAAATCTCTAATATCCCATAAACAGGACTTTCTAAATCGCCTGCAATATCAGCAGTCACATAAATAACACGCTTTTGGTTCTTCCGATAAATACTCTTCTCTTTGATCTTCTGGTCAATATCAACAATATCTCCTAGAGAAATCATTTGCCCATTATGACTCAAGATATTTACTTTTTTTAGATCGTTTAAATTGCTTCTTTCCATTTCGGCCAATTGAAGCGAAATCCCAATTTGTTCATGTTCTTTTTCTTGATAAAGCTGAGTAACTTCTGAGCCACTCAAAGCCAAGCGCATTGTTTGAGCCACTTGGGTTGTCGATACACCTGAGAGAGCCGCTTTTTCTTTATCAACAATAAATTTATATTCCACCTGATCATCTTCAACGAACCAATCAATATCAACAACATCTTTTGTTTCATGAAAAAGTGTCTTTATTTGAGAGGCTACCTTTTGCTGATCCTCAGCATTTGGTCCATAGATTTCAGCAACTAAAGTTGACAAAACAGGAGGACCTGGAGGGACTTCAACCACTTTAACATTCGCATTAAATTTTGCGCCTATTTTTTGTAATGCTGGACGCATCATTTTTGCAATATCATGGCTTTGTATAGAGCGATCATGTTTGTGGGTCAAATTCACTTGGATATCTCCTACATTCGATTCGTGACGTAAATCATAATGCCGAACCAAGCCATTAAAATTCATGGGGGCTGCAGTGCCCACATAGGTTTGATAATTCATAACAAAGTCTTGGGTAGAAATATAAGTAGCCAATTCTTTGGCAACAACCGCCGTTCTTTCCAAACTTGTGCCCTCGGGCATATCAATCACCACTTGAAATTCATTCTTATTATCGAAGGGAAGCATTTTCACCGCCACCAATTTGAATTTCACTAAAAATGTTGATGCAATAAGTAAAATGACAACGCTCATAATAAAACCCCAACGTTTCATTTTTGATTCAAGCATGGGGCGGATAATCGCTCCATAAATTTTATAAATCGGAGTATCTTCAATCTTGAATTCCTTTTTTCGTGTGCTGTCTTTTTCTTCAAAACGCAATAAACGATAAGCCAAATAAGGTGTAATGGTTAAGGCTACCAAGAGTGAGAATATCATTGCAATTGCAGCTCCAATGGGCATTGGGCTCATATAAGGCCCCATCATACCACTTACAAAAACCATAGGTAATACGGCCGCAATTACGGTGAATGTTGCTAAAATCGTTGGATTCCCTACCTCATCAATAGAACGAAGAGCAGCTTGAATCATGCCTGATTTTTTCATTTTAAAATGCCTATGCATATTTTCGGCAATGATAATTGAATCATCCACGACGATACCCGTTACAAATACGAGGGCAAATAAAGTGATCCGATTCAAGGTATAATCGAGGAAATAATAACTGGCCATCGTTAAAGCAAAAGTGATGGGTACAGATAAGAAAACGACCAACCCACCACGCCAGCCCATGGCTAACATGACAACAACCGTAACCGCAAGGATAGCTCCCAATAAGTGCATCAATAATTCGGATACTTTATCAGAAGCAGTGGCTCCATAATTTCGAGTAACATCGACATGTACATCCGATGGAATTAAATCCTTTTTAAGCATTTCAATTTTGCTCAACACCTGATCCGAAACAAACATGGCATCAGCTCCACGGCGTTTGGCAACTGAAATAGTCACCGCAGGATATTCACTTTTAAAGCTTGATTTTTTTACAGACTCTTTTCCATAGCCAAAAGCTACATATTGCTTGGCTAATTCGGGACCATCAATCACTTTGGCTAATTGCTTCAAATAGATCGGACTTCCATTTTGGACACTCACTATTAAATTTTCGATATCCTCAGCAGATTTTAAAAAGGCTCCTGTTTCAACCACAAATTCCTCATCATTTCGATTAAAACTACCCGATTCGAATTGGGTATTTGATATTTTAATGCTTCGCGAAATGGCAAGAGCATCCAAATGATAAGCGGCCATCAATTCACGATCCAGAACCACTCTCAGCTCACGTGAACGTCCTCCAATAATTTTGGTATCAGATACATCAATCACTTGTTCAATCTCATTATTCACTTCCTGAGCAATTCTACGTAACTGAAAATCATCATAATTCTCGCTCCAAAAGGTCAATCCTAAAACTGGCACATCATCAATTGCTCTGGTTTT
This sequence comes from Bacteroidales bacterium, assembly GCA_041554455.1. GTDB lineage: Bacteria > Bacteroidota > Bacteroidia > Bacteroidales. The sequence continues at coordinate 3,173 of JBFFMB010000048.1, read as the reverse complement.
TACCAAGGGCAAGGAAGTCCCTTTTGGCATTTGATCCATATGCTTCATGATTTCATTGTACATCTTTACCAGCGAGCGTTCAATATCTTCACCCACATAAAATTGTACAATTAACATTGCTTGTTCCTTCATCGATGTAGAATACACATATTCCACACCGGGAATGTTTGCAATAATTTTTTCGAGAGGCTGAACAATTCTTGATTCCACCTCACTTGGACTCGCACCCGGATAGCTAAAAAACAGATCAGCTATGGGCACATCAATTTGAGGTTCCTCTTCACGAGGCGTTAAGTAGGCGCTATAAACCCCTATAGCCAAAAAGGCAATCATCAATAAAGGGGTTAATTTTGATTTTATAAATAGTTTGGCAATACTGCCTGCAAATCCAGTTTCCATAATGGTTTTTTATTTTACGATTTCTACTATTGCTCCATCCCAGATTTTTCCGCTATAACTTTTGATATAGTTTTCGCCTTCGTTCAAACCTGAAATAACTTCCACCATTTTGCCACTCTGTTTTCCTAGGCGAACCCATCTCAACAAAGCCGTATTGCTTTGGCTTAAAGTGTAAACTCCACATAATTGACCACGATAAACGATGGCTTCTTCGGGGATCATAATGCTGGGAACGCCGCCCTTTTCGAGTAATACATTGGCATACATCCCTGAGCGTAAAAGTGATTTTTGTGATCCTTCAGGCATTAATTTAATTTTAACGTCATATTGGCTTCCTGTTAGCAATGCGGAAGTATTCACTTCAATGACTTCGCCTTTAACGATCATATTATTTGCTGCACTTACCTTAACTTCCACGGTATCTCCAATTTCAATCCCGCTAATTTCACTTTCAGGAATTCCAGCGACAACATTTAATTCGCTTGATTGTTCGATCCCTAAAAGAGGCATACCTGGAGATGCTAAATCCCCTTTATCAATATATTTTTTGGTAATAACACCATTATAGGGAGCTGTAATAGATGAGTATTTTAAACTTTCGTTTAATTCTTTTTCCATTTCACGCGCTGTGTTTAAGCGAGCTTTTGCCATGGTATAATTCGTTTTAACATCATCCAATTCCTTCTGAGTTGCACTTTTTTGTTCAAACAATACTGAAAAGCGATTAAAGTCTTTCTCCGCATTTACAAAAGCAGCTTCCGCTTCCATTTGTGCGGATTTAATTTGAGCTTTCTTTGAAAGGATATCACTATCGCTGATACGTAATAATACCATTCCCTTTTTTACCTCTTGTCCGGGGACAACAAAAATTTCAGTAACATTTCCCATAATCCGAGTACTCAAAACCGAATGCTGCTTTGCTTCGATCTTTCCGGCATAATTGAATATTCTAGCTTGATTCACAGATTTAATGGATTCAATTTGCACTTTTAAATCTGCTTTTAACACTTCTTTCTTTTCTGAACTAGAACCACAAGATTGCATGATGAATGCAATAAGGGCAATCCCTAAAATGATTTGGCTTCTTATATTTTTCATTTGATTAATTATTTTTGGATGTTGATTATAATGTCTTTTCTAATAGCAATTCCAAATAGGAGATTGCCACTTGGTATTTATATAAGCTTTGTAAATAATCCAACTTACGATTGGATGCTAAATTTTCGGCATACAACAAATCAGTTGTTTTTTCCAACCCTTGTGAATATCTGTTTTGAATAATGCGGAATGATTCACTGGCTTGTTGTTTGCTTAATTCACTAATTTTTATTTGCTCGAAAGCAAGCGCCTTATTTCGCTTTGCTTTGTTAAGTTCTAATTTGTTTTTTTCGATGTACTCAGCATATTCAATATTGGCAGTTTCTAATTGTGCACTTGCTTTTTGTACTCCCCCAACATTCTTATTTCCATTAAAGAGTTTCCAACTGAGCATGGCTCCTATCGTATAACTTTTTGCGGATGTTCCTAAAAATTTCTGATCATTCCATTCAGTACTTCCAAAGGCATTGATCCGTGGAACAAAATTCATCTTTTGAGCTGACAACAGTTGTTTACGAGCATCAACACCTTTCCTATAGGCCAATAAATCTGAACGGTTTTCTATTGAACTTTCGACATTAATAACTGGAGAAGCAAGCCTATTTAATTTGTCTGTTGTAATGATTTTAGGATTTCCATCCATTCCCAAAACAAAAAGAAAATAGTCTTCAGTATCCATTTTTACATTTTCAACTTCAATCAATTTTGCTTTAAGATCAGCCAATCGAACTTCAGCCATCAATACATCCGCTTCTTTAGCATAGCCTTGTTCAAAATTATCCTTCGTTAATTTTAAAGCAGATTTGGCCATTTCAAGTGATTCTTCAATCACCTTTACAACTTCATTCGTTAGCTCCAGACTATAATACACTTTCTTTACTTCAAACATAATTTGCTGTATGCTTCTATCCGTTAGATAAGCACTTGCTTGTGCATTCAGTTTAGCAGCTTTATAGTGGTGAAAGCCATCCATATTTAGGATGGGGAGTTTCATTTCTAACTTAGTCGTGAAATTATCAATGCGCAGAGGGTCATTTAATAAAGCAGGATCAAAATCACCTTGTGTCACTATTTCTTGTTTAAGTTTAAATCCAAAACTTGACAAAGGATCATTCGTTCTAATTCCTGCCATCGAAAATTCCAAACTTGGAAGAAAAGCAGCATTGGATTGTTTTAATTCTGCTTTAGCAACTTTATGGCTACTTTTAGCTTTTAAGATTGTTTTGTTATTCTTAAGTGCAATTTCAAGAGCTTGATCAAGACTCAGCTGCAAAACATTGCTTTGAGCACTAGCCACAATGAATAAGAATACAAAACTTAAACTGATAATCGTTTTTTTCATTGGTTTTTGATTTTTAATATTGTCAATTGAGTTATCACTTTGACTTTACTATTTAGACTAAATTAATTTAACGGCAAAATTACAGTGGATTTTTAATATATGCAAGTAATTAGATGTATAGAGGCTAATTTAGAGAACGAACAAAATATTGGCCATTAAACCTTCTTTTTCTTTTACTTAGATATGCTTTTCATATGTTTTTTAATTACATATTAATTATAAATATAGACTATTCACAAGCAGAAGCAAAGAAAAATCACATTCTAAATAAGAAAGAGAACAACTCTTATTTAGAATATAATTTATATACAATCATTAAATATTAATAAAAGAT
>JBFFMB010000047.1:0-8141 GCA_041554455.1 Bacteroidales bacterium | reverse complement strand
TTAAAAAGTCTGGTTGAATTAAAAAAAATCGCCTTACTTAAAGAAAAGATTGAAGAGGATGAAAATGATTTAAACATCCCAGATCATGACTTTCTACAATCCATATTTTCGCTTTTTGGTCTTTCCTCTTTTTCAATTTTTAATCTATCGTCTATTTCATTATCAAAAGAAGGGAATCCTTCTAAAAATATATCTCAAAACGATTACAAAGTCTGTTTTTTACCATGCGTAGAAAACAGACTTTTTTTATACCCTAAATTTCAAGAATTATTTAACAAAACAATTAATTTAAAAATTAAACAAGCATGAAACCCTTTCTTTTATCTCTATTACTACTTTGTTTAACTCTATTTGCAAATGCTCAAAATGATACCATTTGGATCGATGAAGTTAAAATTGAAGCACAAAAAACCCCGACCGTTTATTCCGAAAGTTCACGAATAGTGAATGTGTTGACGAAGGCAGAAATCCGTCAAGCACCCATTCAAAATATAGCCGATTTATTGGAATATGCTATGAATGTGGATGTTCGTCAACGAGGATATCATGGAGTGCAATCTGACATTAGTATCAGAGGAGGATCTTTTGATCAAACCTTGATTTTAATTAATGGCATTCCATTTAGCGATCCTCAAACAGGCCATCACAATTCCGACATCCCCATTGACATTGAAAACATCGAAAAAATTGAAATTTTGGAGGGTCCGGGTTCACGTATCTTCGGACCCAATGCTTTTAGCGGAGCCATCAATATCATTACAGGAAACAAAAAAGAGAATAAACTTAAAGTAGGGATGTCAGCCGGAGAAAATGGACTGTATTCAAGTCTTGTTTCGGGAAGTTTTTCTAAAAATAATTTTTCAAGCAATCTAACGGTTTCAAAAAATGGATCGAACGGTTATACAGAGAATACCGATTATCAAATCCTGAATATTTTGTATCAAGCCGGGCTTCAATTAAAAAATAATACCTTGGAGTTTCAGGCAGCTTATCAGGATAAAGGATTTGGAGCCAATAGTTTTTATACTCCCGCTTATCCAAACCAATATGAAGCAACCAAAACCCAGTTTATTTCGGCTAAATGGAAGGGTGGCACAAAAGTCAAATACCAATTATCATCCTATTATAAAAAACATAACGATCGTTTTGAGTTGTTCAGAACTAATCCTGCTTCATGGTACTCCTCTCACAATTACCACCAAACCCATGCCTATGGTGCCGAAGGGAATCTTCATTTTAATTCGACATTAGGAAGAACAGCCATTGGTGCTTCTTTCCGTAAGGAAAAAATCTACTCCAATAAATTAGGTTTCGATATGGATGAGCCCAAAGAGGTCAAAGGTGAAGAGGGTGTTTTTTATACGAAAAGCGACGATCGGGATAATTTTTCTCTCTTCATTGATCATGCCTATCATTCCAATAAATTCAGCATTGGTGCGGGTGTGATGGCCAACTGGAATTCGGCTTTCGACTGGGAATTATTTCCAGGCATGGATGTGAGTTATCACATAACGAAAGAATTTAAGCTATTTGCATCCGTGAATAAATCGTATCGGATCCCAACATTCACTGATCTTTATTATGTAGGCCCCACAAATATTGGCAACAGTGATTTACAGCCTGAAGAGGCAGTCACCATTGAAGGTGGCTTGAAATACATCACCACCTTTTTTGCCGCTGAAGTGGCCTATTTTGATCGCAATGGAAAAAATATCATCGATTGGGTTCGATTAAGTTCAGCTGACAAATGGGAAAGTAAAAACATCACTGAATTGGATACTCGAGGCATTGAATTTTCTTTTATCGCCAATAAAAAATTATTCAAATCTGCTAATTTACCTATCCAAAATGTACGCTTGAGTTATGCTTTTATTGATGTTAAAAAACACAGTGGTGATTTTATTTCGAAATATGCTTTGGATTATATGAAGCATAAATTGAACTTAAATATTGCACATTCGATTGTAAAAAATGTAAGCTTGAATTGGCAATTTAGCTATCAGGATCGGGCAGGTAGCTATTTTCATTTTGTAAATGATGTGGAAACAGAATATGAGCCTTTTGTGCTAGTTGATGCCCGTTTAAATTGGGAAATCAAAAATTGGAACGTATATTTGGAGGCAACAAATATTTTGGGTGAAGATTATTTCGACATCGGAAATGTGATCATGCCCGGACGATGGATACGTGCCGGTTTTGTATTCGACATCAACTTATAAAATGCATTATGAATAAAATAGCCTTAATCACTGGAGCAACTGCAGGTATTGGTGAAGCTTGCGCTGAAAAATTTGCACAAAATAATTACGACCTCATTATCACAGGAAGAAGAAGCGAACGATTGGAAGCTGTAAAAACTAAATTTGAAAAAGCCTACAATATCAATGTTCACACCTTAAACTTCGATATTCGTGAAAGAGCCGCTGTTGAAAAAGCGGTTTCTTCCCTTCCGGAAAACTGGAAAAATATTGATGTTTTAGTGAATAATGCTGGCTTAGCTGCCGGATTGGATTTCATCCAAGATGGCAGTGTGGATGATTGGGAACAAATGCTTGATACCAATGTAAAAGGACTGCTTTATATTTCCAGACAAATTATTCCTTTAATGATCAAAAATAAAAAAGGCCATGTGATTAATATTGGCTCCATAGCCGGAAAAGAAGTATACCCTAAAGGAAATGTGTATTGTGCTTCAAAACATGCAGTTGACGCCCTAACAAAAGGCATGCGAATGGATTTATTGGAACATGGTATTCGAGTTAGTCAGATAGCACCGGGAGCTGTTGAAACAGAGTTTTCAATGGTACGTTTAAAAGGAGATGAAGAAGCGGCAACTAAAGTCTATGATGGATTTGAACCACTACGCGCTGAAGATATTGCAGAGGTTACTTTTTATGTAACTACTATGCCAGCGCATGTAAACATCAATGATTTATTGATCATGCCCACAGCTCAAGCGAGTGCCACTCAACTCATACGGAAATAAAACACTTCAGATTGAAAATCCATTGGTTTGGATTAAGAATGAAATTCGTTTAAAGCACCAAAAAACAATTATCAATTATCAAATAATTTCCAATATTTAAAATATCAAAACCTTAAATAATATATTATTGATTCAATCCTAAATATTGGGATTTTGAATTTTAGGTTTTGTAATTTATTTAGAATTTGTTGTTGGGAATTTGTTTTTTCAATTATATTTTATAAAATATTTTATACATTTCGCCACCTTATAAGCACTCTATACGAGCAACTTAGATCACATCTTTTTATATATGTAATTTTTTTCATATAATTGCAATTCTTTTGCACGTATGAACCAAACTTATACTATGGAAATTACAAGACTATTTGACATTCTCCCTCATTACAAAAATTCTTACAAACCAAAAGATGATGCTTTAGCCGGCAAAGAAAATGGTGAATGGGTAAAATACAGCATCGATCAGTATATTGAAATGGCCAATAATATCAGTTATGGCTTTATAAAACTGGGTGTTAAGAAAGGGGATAAAATTGCCACTATTTCAAATAATCGTCCCGAATGGAATATTTTGGATATGGGAATTACCCAAACAGGAGCTGTACACGTTCCTATTTATCCTACCATTAGTGAGTCTGATTATAAATACATTTTAAATCATGCCGAAGTGCAATATGTTTTTGTTTCAGGCATGGATTTACTGCGCAAAATCAAACATATTCTTCCAGAAGTTCCTTCTTTAAAAGGAGTCTATACCTTTAAAGAAATTGATGATGTTAAACATCTGAGCGAACTTGTTGAACTAGGTGAACAAAATTCAGCGCCAGAGGAGCTTGAAAAAATAAAATCAGAAATACAGACTGATGATCTTGCGACTTTGATATATACATCAGGAACAACAGGGAACCCGAAAGGTGTCATGCTTTCTCATAAAAATCTAATTAGCAATTTTATGTCGGTAAAAGACATTCCACCCATGGGTGAAGAAGGAAGGGCCTTGAGTTATCTTCCACTCTGCCATGTTTATGAACGCATGCTACTTTATCTTTTTCAGTATGTCGGAATTTCTATTTATTATGCCGAAAATATGGGAACCATAGCCGCTAATATTAAAGAAGTCAAGCCTGATATTATGACAACGGTTCCTCGGCTTTTAGAAAAGGTGTATGATAAAATTATTGCCAAAGGCCGAAAATTGAGCCCCATTAAAAAAGCTATTTTCTTCTGGTCAGTTAACCTTGGATTACGTTACGAATTAGATGGAAAAAATGGATGGTTCTACGAGTTCAAACTGAAGATAGCGCAAAAACTGGTTTTTAGCAAATGGCATGAAGGACTCGGAGGTAGACTGGAAGTGATGGTTTCAGGAGGAGCTGCCCTACAAGAAAGACTTGGAAGAATATTCACTGCAGCAGGAATTCCTGTACTAGAAGGTTACGGATTGACGGAGACTTCACCTGTCATATCTGTAAATAATTTTGAAAAAGGCGGACGTAAATTTGGCACTGTTGGCCCCGTAGTAAACAATGTAGAGGTAAAGATTGCCAAAGACGGGGAAATTCTCTGCAAAGGTCCAAGTGTCATGCTTGGCTATTATAAACAACCCGAAATGACCAAAGAAGCGATTGATGCTGATGGCTGGTTCCATACAGGTGATATCGGGATTATGGATGAAGGGAAATATTTAAAGATTACCGGACGGAAAAAAGAAATCTTCAAAACATCTTTAGGAAAATATATCAGTCCTCAATTAATGGAAAATCTATTTAAAGAATCCTCATTTATTGAAACCATCGTTGTTTTGGGTGAAAACCAAAAACACGCAGCAGCCTTAGTTGTTCCTGAATTTGAGCACTTAAAAAGCTGGTGTAATGTAAAAGGCATCCCTTATACAACAGATGCAGAAATGGTTTTACTTCCTAGGATAAAGAAACGATTCCAAAAGGAAATTGATAAGTATAACCAGAGTTTTGGGAAAACCGAACAAGTCGCTCGTTTTGAACTAATGAACGAAGCTTGGACCGTTGAAACGGGTGAATTAACAGCCAATATGAAACTTAAACGAAATTTTATTATTGAAAGGCATAAAGATCAAGTTGAAAAGCTTTTTTAATCATATCTGAATAAAAAAGGCACTCTATATAAAATAGCAGTGCCTTTACAAAATTAATACGAGGAGTTTATTTTCCTCCACATCCTTTTACTGCATCAGTAACAGCTGCAATAACTTTATCAGGAGTGTATCCTGCCCAACTTGCTGGAAAGCCAACTTTGACATTTGTAATATCTAAAGTTTTTGCTCCAGAATTATAGTTATAGTCTAACGACACTCCTGATTTCGCAACATGCCCTGAATCACCTTCAATATGGATTCCTACTTTTTCAAGTTTTGTTTTCAAGCATGAATAAACTGCTGATGAAATGTTAGTGTAATGTGCACTGTTTGCCATGATTTTACATTTTTAGTTTATAATGAAGACTTATTGTTCTCATTGAATATTTAAAACGAGAAGGTTAATTTACTCTTCAAAAAAAACTAATCACACAGTATTAATACGCAAATAGCAACTAAGTATTTTTAGTAAATTGATTTATATAAGTCACTATGGATTGAAAATATCAAAGTTATTTTCTGCGAATAGAATTCGTCAAATTTGAAATATCGGTATCCATGTAAATATTTTTAGAAGGCCAGCTGGAGACATATGCCAAAGTGCATATTTTAACTCCTGATAAGATCAATAGTCCTAAATTACGTCATCCAAAACTTCATCCGGAATCTCATTATTTATATTTAGAGGTTCTGAAACAAGTTCAGAATGACGAATTATTGGCTTGTTAGATAGACCCTTTTTGATTTATTATTGGCCCCTAAGCGAAATTTTACCATCATGGCTACTTAAAGAAACCAAGATTCCCCCTTCATTAAGAGTACTATACAATTTCCTTTTATTTGTATTTCTTCTGTAATCATCCAAATCAACTAAGATTCGTTCTCCTCTAAGTTCCAAATCTAATCCCAATCCATCAGGAATAATAACGTCAATATCACCATCTGAAGTACTCAAATCAAGCGACTCATATAACTCAGAAATACTGCCTTTTATATGTCCATCACTTGTTTCAGCCTTCAAACTCCCTTGTAAATCATCAAATGTAATATTACCATCAGAAGTATGTGCAAACACGATTCCTTTGGTATTAAATGCATCAATATTCCCATCGCTGCTTACTAAACTACATTCCCCAATAATATTTTTCACCTTAACATCCCCATCACTTGTTTTCAAATCCGTATAACCAAAAATATCATTTGCATATATATTACCATCAGAAGTTGTTCCTTTCACATCCCCTTTAATAAAAGAAACATCAATATCTCCATCGCTGGTTTTGCAAATTTGATTTGCCTCAAGGCCTTTTAAAATAATATTTCCATCTGAACTCTTCAGGTCACAAGAGGTTGTTTTGGGTACTAAAATTTCAAATGAAACATGAAAACGATCTTTCCAATTTAATAAGTAACCATCTTTATTTCTTCTAATTTCAATTTCTAAACGACTACCGTCATGGATAACATTTACATCCACATAGTTTTCAAGTTCCTCACGATCCATGGAAACCAGATGACCTCTTTTTTTTACAATATAATTAACTTGAATAGTGTTTGTATTGCTTGGAGAAACATCAATGAATCCATCATTAACTTTAATTTTTAGCGAAGGATTACTTTGCATATCATATTTTTCTTGAAACGAGAAATCACGCTCTTGCGCAAACAATGAAGTAGAAAATAAAAGCACGATTACACTGAATAAATAAATGATTTTTTTCATTTTTCTTAGGTTTTTAATTGCAATGAATATCCTAAGAATACAGGATTCATAGCAAAGGTTATACATTATAGACGTATTAATAAGTGAATAGTTACAATGGAGATAAGAGAAATTCAGGGAACAATCTAAACTTTATTTTTTGGGAAGACCAGCATATATTTCAAGTAGGAGTTGAGCCGCAACATAAGAGCTAATTTTATGATCCAAAATATCCGCTCTAAGTTTTTCGAGATGCATTTTAATTTCTTTATTTTGGTGAAAATCGTCTGTCAATCGTTGGTTAATGGTCTCATGCATAATTTGAACCGATTGATTCTGTCTATTTTTCTCAAAATAACCATTGCTTTTGACTAATTGAAGATAATCTTCGATCAACTTCCAACTTGTATCTATTCCTGTATGATGAAGTGCAGAACAAGTTTCAACTAAGGGTGTCCATCCACTTGGTGGTGCAGGGAACAAATGCAAGGCATTTTCGTACTGAATTCTAGCTAATTTCGCTTTAGTAAGATTGTCTCCTTCGGCTTTATTGATCAAGATCGCATCAGCCATTTCCATGATCCCACGTTTAATTCCCTGTAATTCATCACCAGCTCCAGCTAACATAAGTAAAAGGAAAAAATCAACCATGGATGCAACAGCGGTTTCCGATTGTCCAACACCAACTGTTTCCACGAAAATAGTGTCAAAACCAGCTGCTTCGCATAGAATGATGCTTTCTTTGGTTTTGCGAGCAACTCCACCCAATGAACCTGCAGAAGCAGACGGCCGAATAAAAGCGTTCGGATTATTAGCCAAATCCTCCATACGCGTTTTATCTCCTAAAATACTTCCTTTACTCCGCTGGCTGCTAGGATCAATGGCCAATACGGCAATTTGTTTACCCTTGCCGATGAGATACATGCCTAATGACTCGATAAAGGTGCTTTTACCAACACCTGGCACACCTGTAATACCTAAGCGGAACGAATTGCCAGAATGGGGCAAACATTGCTCAATAATCTCTTGTGCCAATACCTGATGAGCAGGAAGTGAACTTTCAATTAAAGTAATAGCTTTACTCAGAATCATTCGGTTTCCGGAAAGAATGCCGTTTAAATAATTCTCAACAGACAAATTTTCGTGTTTGCGATTCTTTAAATTTTTTACAAATTCTTCGTTAACCGATGAGGGTTGTTCAATTCCTTCCTGAACGTTTAATGCCGATTTAAGTTTTTTATCCTGAGCCATGATTCATGTTGTTAATACAAAGATAGGAGTTTTGAGGATAATTTTGAACAAACAAAAAAGGCTGTTATAAACAGCCTTTTTCTTTCAAT
>JBFFMB010000046.1:0-8154 GCA_041554455.1 Bacteroidales bacterium | reverse complement strand
TATTGATCCGGGTACAAATATCATGGGTTATGGTTTGATTCTATGCAAAGGTAATCAGATCAGTTTAATTAAAATGGATGTATTAAAATTAAACAAACTTAGCGATCATGCACTAAAACTAAAAAAAATATTTGAAACAACGATTTCGCTTATTGATGAATATCATCCAGATGAATTTGCCATTGAAGCCCCTTTCTTCGGCAAAAATGTTCAGTCGATGCTCAAATTAGGACGAGCTCAAGGAGTCGCTATCGCAGCAGCTCTTTCAAGAGAGGTGGCCGTTTCGGAATACGCGCCCCGAAAAATAAAACAATCAATCACAGGTAAAGGAGCGGCTTCAAAAGAACAAGTTGCGGGAATGCTTGTCCATATTTTGAATTTAAAAGAACCCCCTAAATATTTAGATGAAACCGACGCTGTTGCTGTTGCTGTTTGTCATTATTTCCAAAACAAAAACTCCTCACAAGCAGAAAGTTATACGGGTTGGAAAAGTTTTTTAAGTAATAATCCGGGAAGAGAGATTAAGTAAAGTATTAATGTGTATTATAGATATTAGGCATAATAAACAAAGTTATTATGTTATTTATAGTTATTGGTCATTAGCATCAAAAATAAATCATAATAACCACTAATTACTATCAATAACAACAATAAGCTTGTATTAAAATTGAAAAAGTATCAATTAGTTAACTTCAGCTTGTTTATTGTCTTTTTTACATCAACTTCTGATACGCTTGCCACCAACGATCTGGTAAATCATTATTACAAGCTGTTTGATAATCCTGATAAGAGCATGGAATTAAGTGATGGCGTTTAAATTTCACTTTTTGTTGCGAGCGAATAGGAACTTCCATCCACCAACGATCACTTTTTTTGCTCTTATAAAAAATCATTTCGTCTTTTTGATCTTCAAGATTTACATGATATTTTATAAATTCTTTTTTCTCTTGATGAGGAAGTTCGTTTTTACGATTGTAATAGCCATCAATAAAATACCAGATCATTTGAGAAACTAAATGAGCCGTTTGTCCATCTCTGTCATTTTCAGGATTTAGTTCATAAAAACCAATGGATGTGAGCTTGTCGCTCATTCCTGCATAACGAACAATCTTGCAAGCCTCTTCACCATAAAATCCATTCGGAGTTGCATTTTTATTGCCAGGCGCATCCGATTGGCGGATAGCCGAAACATCAAAACTTAGTAAATCGGCATTCCGAACGATGGGTTCAACCTCTTCCATATCAGCCTGAACCTGTCCAAGGCGATAGGTGTCAAAAAATAAATTTTTCATCAAATCAATACCTTCCTGATCTACAAAATAGGTCTGGTATCCAATATTTGAGAAATTAAATAAATAATTCGGCTGATGTAAAATTATTTTACTGAGATAGGATTGTGAATTAATTTCGTTCTCGTTATTTCCTAAATCAAATAAAGGATCAACTGATACAATATTAATAATTTGACCTAAATCTTCATACGCTTGATAGTTAGCATAGGTCAAATCTTGACTTCCCCCAATAACTACTGGGACTATATTTTTTTTGATCAACTCTTTTAAAACACGACTTAAGGCAAAATAAGTATCCGCCACCGTATGACCCATTTTTATGTTTCCAAGATCGGCAATCTTTGCAGTATAATTTCCTTCATATAAGCGATACAAATACTTGCGAACCTGATCAGGGGCCTCAGCGCAACCTCCATTAAATAAGGCATTTCGATCTTCTAACACTCCAATAATAGCAATGTTGATTCCACTTAAATCAGGAAAATTATTAGGGGAATTATACGCCCTAACAACATCTCCTAAACGTTTTCGTTGGGTATCTTCAAAATTTTCGTATTCCGTTAAATCAATTGGGTTGAAGTATATGTCAATGTCCATAAGTAAGAATTGTGTTTTAATTCCGAATAAAATTAATCTTTCATTAGCACATCAGCAAATTAGCCAATCGGATTTTATTTTTTCTTACGAACAAATTTCTTTTTAGGTGCATTTTTAGGATCTTCCGCAATTTTCAAACATTCTTCCAGCGTCAAATCTTCGGGATTTACATCCTTAGGAATTTTAAAATTCTTCTTTTTGATAGAAATATATGGACCAAATCGACCTCTCAACACCTGTACATCATTATCAAATACTTTGATCGTATTGTCAATTTCTTTTTGGCGTTTTTCTTCAATAATCTCAATAGCTCTTTCAGCTGTAACATCAATAGGGTCATCCTCTTTTCCTAGAGAATAGAATTTCTTATTATGCAAGACATAAGGACCAAAACGACCAATCGCAACTGTCATTTCTTCTTCCTCATATAAACCAACCGGACGAGGAAATTTGAATAACTCTAATACTTCCTCAAGAGTGATCGTTTCAATACTTTGACCTTTTTTTAAACCAGCAAATTTGGGTTTCTCTTCAGTATCAGTTTCACCCATTTGAGCCAAGGCTCCATAACGACCAATTTTTACAAAAATATTTCTTCCAGAAACAGGATCAACACCCAATAATTTTTCGCCGCTGAATTTTTTAGCTTTTTCAAGTGTATCTTCAATTTGGGTATGGAATGGGCCATAAAATTCGCGAATCATTTCATTCCAAACCTTATTTCCATCAGCAATTTCATCGAAATCTTTTTCAACATTAGCTGTAAAATTATAATCCAAAATATTATCAAAATACTGAACCAAGAATTTATTTACCAATGTTCCGATATCTGTTGGGAAAAGCTTAGATTTTTCAAAACCTGTTTTTTCAGATTTCATCTCATCAACAAGATCATTATCCTTTAAAACAATACAATGATAAGGTCTGATCACACCATCCCGATCTTCTTTTACAACATATTCTCTTTTTTGGATCGTTGAAATTGTAGGTGCGTATGTACTTGGACGACCAATACCTAATTCCTCCATTTTCCGGACAAGCGAAGCCTCTGTATAACGAGGAGGGTGTTGAGAAAAACGTTCTTCACCACGAACTTCAAGTCTGTCTAATAGATCCCCTTTTTTAACTGGAGGCAATACACCAGCCATTTCCTCAGTATCATCATCGTCCTTTGATTCTAAATATACTTTTAGAAATCCATCAAATTTTACGACTTCGCCTTTTGCAACAAAATCTTTTTGGGCTGTAGAAACATCAATTGTCACATTGGTTTTTTCCAATTTAGCATCACTCATTTGTGAAGCAATCGTACGTTTCCAAATTAATTCGTATAATCTTTTTTGGGAAGCGTCACCATCAATGTCCCTATTTTTAATATCTGTAGGACGAATAGCCTCGTGAGCTTCTTGCGCTCCTTTAGCTTTGGTTTTATATTTTCTGGTATGAACATAATCTTCGCCATATAAATTTATAATCTCATCTTTAGCCATACTTACGGCCAAATTTGACAGATTAAGCGAATCTGTTCTCATATATGTTATTTTTCCTGACTCATACAACTGCTGGGCAACACGCATCGTATTAGCCACAGAGAAACCCAATTTACGACTGGCTTCTTGTTGCAAAGTAGAGGTAGTAAAAGGGGCGGCAGGAGATTTCTTAGCTGGTTTTGTTTCTACATTAGTTATACTAAAAACGGCTTCTTTACATTTTTTGATAAACTCAAGGGCTTCATTTTTTGTTTTAAAACGACTGGGAACTTCTGCCGAAAGTTTCGATCTGCCTATGGCATTTTGGATATCAAATAATGCGCTCACACGAAAGTTTGAAACCGATATAAAGTTTTTAATTTCTTCCTCGCGTTCGACAATTAAACGCACAGAAACCGATTGTACACGACCAGCCGAAAGCGATGGTTTTACTTTTTTCCACAATAAAGGAGAAAGCTCAAAGCCAACTAAACGATCGAGAACACGACGAGCTTGTTGAGCATCGACTAAATTTTTGTCAATACTTCTGGGATTTTTTATTGCTGCCTGAATGGCATCCTTTGTAATTTCATGAAAAACAATTCGCTTTGTTTTAGCGTCATCTAATTTTAAGGCAGTGCTTAAATGCCAAGAAATGGCTTCTCCTTCACGATCCTCGTCCGATGCTAACCAAACAACCTCAGCCTCAGCAGCTAGTTTTTTTAATTCCGATACAATTTTCTTTTTATCTGCTGAAATCTCGTAATTAGGAACAAAGTCATTTTCAATATCTACTCCTAAATTTTTCTTCGAAAGATCCATTACGTGTCCAAAACTGGACTTCACCAAAAACTCTTTTCCAAGAAAACCTTCAATTGTTTTTGCCTTTGCTGGTGACTCTACAATTACCAAATTTTTTGCCATCTTTGCTCCTTATAATTAATGAGTATAATTCCAATTGTGCTGCAAAAGTATATTTTTTTTTAAACTTAAAATGAAAACAAATTTCAACTAAACTAAAATCCACTATCAAATTTTGTTTATTTTTGCACCCCTAATTAAAACCTAAACCTTTGATATCGAATAATTTTGACGAAGATTTAACAAGGAAATATTATGACTAATAAAACAATAAAAAAATTATATATAGAAACCTATGGTTGCCAGATGAATTTCTCAGATTCGGAAATTGTAGGCTCCATTATGTCTGAAAATAATTATGAAACAACCTTTGAAGCTGCTGAGGCTGATTTAATTTTTATCAATACCTGCTCTATTAGAGATAATGCCGAACAACGTGTTCGTAAGCGTTTAAAAGAATTAAATGCATACAAGAAAAAGAAACCAGGATTACGTATCGGAGTACTGGGCTGCATGGCCGAACGTCTCAAAGAAAAACTTTTAGAGGAAGAAAAAAGTGTTGATATTATTGTAGGTCCAGATGCTTATCGGGATCTTCCTCAATTGCTAACTACTGTTGAAAGTGGTCAAAAAGCAATCAATGTATTGCTTTCTGAAGAAGAAACCTATGCTGATATAACGCCTGTTCGTTTAGGAGAAAATAAAATTTCGGCCTTCATTTCCATTATGCGTGGTTGTCAAAATTTTTGTTCCTATTGTGTTGTTCCATATACGCGAGGTAAAGAAAGAAGTCGAAAACCCGAAACAATTATCAATGAAGCTCGCGATTTATTTGAAAAAGGATATAAGGAAGTGACCTTACTTGGGCAAAATGTAAATTCTTATCGATGGGAAGATGAGAACAAAACTGATTTTCCAGAATTATTAGAGCAGGTTGCCCTAATCAATCCTTTATTAAGAGTTCGATTTGCCACTTCGCATCCAAAAGATATTTCTGATAAATTGATTCAAACCATTGCTAAATATGAAAATATTTGTAATTCCATTCATCTTCCGATTCAATCGGGAAGTAGCAAACTATTAAAATTGATGAATCGAAAATACGATAGAGAATGGTATTTAGAACGAATTTCAACCATAAAAAAACACATTCCATCCTGTGCAATTTCAACCGACATCATCAGTGGTTTCTGTACTGAAAGCGAAGAAGATCATAAAGACACCTTATCCCTAATGAGAGAAGTGGCCTACGATTATGCCTTTATGTTTAAATATTCGGAGCGTCCGGATACATTAGCTGCCAAAAAATATAAAGATGATGTTCCAGAAGAAGTTAAAAGCCGACGATTAACTGAAATCATTGAGCTTCAACGAAGTCTTTCTCACGAAAGTAATCTTCGGGATATTGGCAAAACATTTGAGTTCCTAGTGGAAGGATTCTCAAAAAAATCAGACGCACAATTATTCGGAAGAAACAGCCAAAACAAAGTGGCCGTATTCCCTAAAAAAGATTACAAAGTTGGGGATTATGTCAAGGTCAAAATTAAAAGCTGTACAACGGCAACCTTAATTGGGGAAAGTGTTTAGTTGGTAAAAGTTAAGACGTTTAGAGGTTCAAACGTTAAGCGGTTTTTTATTTGTACAATGAATTTTTCTAAGGATATTGCGACAATTGAAGGTCTTTGGTATTAATATGAAACAATAATATCAAAAAATGGGAACTCATAAAGAATTAGAGATCTGGAAAAAATCAATTGAAATAGTTGTTGAAATATACAAAACCACAAGCGAATTTCCGTCAGAAGAAAAGTATGCATTAAGCTCACAATTAAGAAGGGCAGCAATTTCGGTACCTTCTAATATTGCTGAAGGAGCAAGCCGAAAAGGTAAAAAAGAAAACATTCAATTTCTGTATATCGCTTTAGGTTCTCTTTCAGAAATCGATACACAACTTATCATCTCAGAACGCTTAAAATATTTTGATTGTACCATCCTTTTAAATGAGGTTAATCATTTAAAAGCTATGCTAATAAAGTATATCAATTATCTAAAAAACTTGAATAGTTAAATAAAAACGCACCCAACAACTAATCGTCTAAACGTCTTAACCTTTTAACGTTGGAACGTTTAAACATCCGATAATGCTGAAGATAAATTATCAAATTTGTGATGATAATCTTCCATTGATCGAAGAATGATTTCATGGGCTTCTTCAATTCCAAAGGTGTGTGTAATTTCTACATCCCGAGGATTCCCAGGAAGATCTTTATACGTCAAAAAATAATGTTTTAAGCGATCAATGACCAGAGAGGGGCAATCAGCTATATCCTTATAATTCCCGTAAACGACATCATTATTTAATACAGCAATGATCTTATCATCCGACTGATTTCCATCAATCATTCTGAATCCACCACTTGGGCGGGCTCTTACCAAAATATCTCCGTGAACAATTTGTTTTTCGGTAAGAATACAAATATCAATAGGATCAAGATCACCTTCGATATCATCCCGACCAGTTTTCTCTCTACAAAATTCAGCTACTTTTTTAGCACTAAAGGTTTGTGGAATAAAGCCATAGAGTGCAGGAACAGTGTTGGAATATTTCTGAGGACGGTCAATACGTAAGTAACCACTTACTTTATCAACTTCATACTTAACGGTATCGGTCGTAACCATTTCCACGAAACAGGTTAAAATTTCAGGAGCTTCTAATCCTATATCAATTCCGTGCCAAGGGTGTGATTTATATCTTAGTCCCATTAATCGTCCTATGGGATCCATTAGTTTATTAGACATCTTATAGTTTTTAATTTTTTTGCAAAATTAGTGTATTTTATTTATTTAGATACTTTAAAAATAATTTTAGTTGATTCAAATTTTCAAACGGATCTTGTAAATTATTAGTGCCATTTTTTTATTAAATTTGTCGCTTATTAAATTTACCTATTCCAAGAACTATAAGCAAAGCATAATATGAAGAAATATAATCTAAGCCATTTGAAGGAACTGGAAGCTGAAGCCATTCATATTATACGAGAAGTTTCTGCGGAATTTGAAAATCCAGTCATGCTGTATTCAATCGGAAAAGATTCCTCTGTAATGGTACGATTGGCCGAAAAAGCATTTGCTCCTGGAAAAGTCCCCTTTCCATTGATGCATATCGATTCCAAATGGAAATTTAAAGAAATGATCGATTTTCGTGAAAATTATGCCAAAGAAAATGGATGGAATCTAATCGTACATCACAATAAAGAAGGTTTTGAAACAGGTGTGGGTCCATTTTCTCATGGAAGTAAAGTTCATACCGATCTAATGAAAACGCAAGCTTTACTTGAAGGACTGAGTCATCATGGATTTGATGCTGCCTTTGGTGGAGCTAGAAGAGATGAAGAAAAATCGAGAGCTAAAGAACGTATTTACTCTTTTATAGAACGATTTCATCAATGGGATCCAAAAAACCAACGACCAGAATTGTGGAATATTTATAACTCAAAAGTACATAAAGGTGAATCAATTCGAGTGTTTCCACTTTCAAACTGGACGGAGTTAGATATATGGCAATACATTCGATTAGAGAATATTCCAATCGTTCCTTTGTATTATTCAAAAATGCGTCCTGTTGTTGAATATAACGGAGCATTAGTATTGGTTGATGACGAACGAATGCCAAAGGAATTAGCTGAAAAAGCCAAAATGAGGATGGTTCGATTCAGAACCTTGGGTTGTTATCCATTGACAGGTGCTGTTGAATCTGAGGCAGATACCATTGAAAAAATCGTTGAAGAAATGATGACGACAACCAAATCTGAAAGAACGACCCGTGTTATTGATTTTGATCAGGATGCAAGCATGGAACAAAAAAAGAGGGGTCTGGTTACGGCCGGGAACATCGCCGGCAGAATGGCCGAGCTGAACCTGCGCAACATAAAAGT
>JBFFMB010000045.1:0-8166 GCA_041554455.1 Bacteroidales bacterium | reverse complement strand
ATTAAATTATTTCTGCTGGCATAATCATTGAGCATTAGAACTGTCAACTGGAAAAATATTATTAAAATAAATTATAACAAAATGGGAAAAATTATAGGAATTGATCTTGGTACTACAAACTCCTGCGTTTCTGTTATGGAAGGAAACGAACCAGTAGTAATTCCAAACAGCGAAGGTCACAGAACAACCCCTTCTATCGTTGCTTTTACTGAAAATGGTGAACGTAAAGTGGGTGAGCCAGCAAAACGTCAATCGATTACAAACCCTGAAAAAACGATTTCTTCGATTAAGCGTTTTATGGGCGAAACTTTCGATAGAGTTACTAAAGAAACAAAACGTGTTCCTTATAAAGTAGTTAAGGGCGAAAACAATACACCTCGTGTACTGATTGGTGATCGTAAATATACACCTCAAGAAATTTCAGCGATGGTTCTTCAGAAAATGAAGAAAACGGCTGAAGATTATCTTGGACAAACAGTTACTGAAGCAGTTATTACGGTTCCTGCTTATTTTAGTGATTCACAACGTCAGGCAACAAAAGAGGCTGGAGAAATTGCTGGCTTAACGGTAAAAAGAATTATCAATGAACCTACTGCTGCTGCTTTGGCTTATGGCCTTGACAAGAAAAAATCAGAAGCTAAAATTGCTGTATTTGATTTAGGTGGAGGTACATTTGATATCTCTGTGTTGGAATTAGGTGATGGTGTATTTGAAGTTAAATCAACCAATGGGGATACTCATTTGGGTGGCGATGATTTTGACCATAAAATTATTGATTGGTTAGCCGATGAGTTTTTGAAAGATGAAAACATTGATCTTCGTAAAGACCCAATGGCACTTCAGCGTTTAAAAGAAGCTGCTGAAAAAGCAAAAATTGAACTTTCTAGTTCAACAGAAACTGAAATCAACTTGCCTTATATTATGCCTGTTGATGGAATTCCTAAGCACTTGGTTCGCAAGCTTACTCGTAATAAATTTGATCAATTAACTGATGAGTTAGTACAAGCTACTATAGAGCCTTGTAAAGTTGCGTTGAAAGATGCTGGTTTATCTCCTTCAGATATTGATGAAATTTTATTGGTTGGTGGATCAACACGTATTCCTTCTATCCAAAAAGTAGTTAAAGATTTCTTTGGAAAAGATCCTTCAAAAGGGGTTAATCCTGATGAGGTTGTGGCTGTAGGTGCTGCTATCCAAGGTGGTGTTTTAACCGGAGAGGTTAAAGACGTTCTTCTTTTAGACGTAACCCCACTTTCTTTAGGGATTGAAACTTTAGGTGGTGTAATGACTCGTTTAATCGATGCTAACACAACCATTCCAACAAAGAAAGCTGAGACATTTTCAACTGCTGCCGACAATCAAACATCAGTAGAGATTCACATCCTACAAGGTGAGCGTCCAATGGCAAATCAAAATAAAAGTATCGGTCGTTTCCATTTAGATGGGATTCCACCTTCACCTAGAGGAATTCCTCAAATTGAAGTGGCTTTCGATATCGATTCAAATGGTATTTTAAATGTTGCAGCTAAAGATAAAGCAACCGGTAAATCACAAACTATTCGTATAGAAGCTTCTTCAGGATTATCAGATGATGAAATTCAAAAGATGAAAGACGAAGCAATTGCAAACGAAGAAGAGGATGCAAAAGCAAAAAGCAAAATTGATAAATTGAATGCTGCTGACGCACTTGTTTTCCAAACAGAGAAGCAATTGAAAGAATATGGTGATAAAGTTCCTGCTGATAAAAAAGCAGAGATTGAGAAAGCTGCTGCTGAATTAAAAGAAGCCCATAAAGCTCAAAATATTGAAGCTATTGATACAGCCATGGAGAAATTGAACGGCATGTGGCAGGCAGCTAGCGAGGAAATGTATAAAAACACTCAGGGAGAACCTAGTGCAGAAGGACAACCTGGCGCAGATCCAAAAACTGGTTCACAAAAAGGTGGCGGAAGTGATGACGAAGTTACTGACGTTGATTTTGAAGAAGTGAAAGACGATAAATAATTTTTTTAACATATTACTTTTTAAACCCACGATTTATATCGTGGGTTTTTTGTATATGGGCTTTTGAATAATGAATTTGTGATAAGTTTTTTTTGCTTTGGTCGATTAGTTTTTTTTAATTTACCTTAATTTCATACTTTTGGGCTTGTTTATTTAAATCCCTAAAAATGAAAAATAACTACTTCCTGATTGCAGGATTTGCATTCCTATTGTTTTTTGTAAATCCATTAATGGCTCAATTTGATGATCCTGAGTATAATGAAAGTTGCACCAGTATAATGGTAGGTAAAAAAGCCAGTGTGGATGGTTCTGTAATGACCAGTCATACTTGTGATGCTTATTATCGTACATGGATCGATTTTGTTCCGGCACAAAAATTTAAAAACGACACTACCCATAATGTGTATTGGGGAACTATGCATACTCATACTGCATGGAGCAAAGAAAATCTTGTGCTTAAAGGTAGCATTCCACAAGTTAAAGAAACCTTTGGATATTTAAATACGGCTTATCCATGCCTCAATGAAAAACAATTGGCTATAGGCGAAACCACTTTTGGTGGAAAGGATACCTTGAGAAATGAGAATGGTTTATTTGTAATCGAGGAGCTTGAAAGACTGGCTTTACAACGTTGTACAACCGCACGTCAGGCTATAAAGTTAATTGGAGAATTGATTAAAGAATATGGCTATGGTGATTCAGGAGAATGTATCACTATTGCTGATAAAAATGAAGTTTGGCAAATGGAAATCTTAGGCGAAGGTCCAAAAAAAATTGGTGGTGTTTGGGCGGCTCAACGTATTCCGGATGACCATGTTGGAATTTCTGCTAATATTAGTCGTATTGGTGAGCTTGATTTAGAAAACGAGGATTATTATATGGCTTCTGACAATGTTTTTAAAGTGGCCAAAAAGCTTAAGCTGTGGGATGGTGAAGAACCTTTCAAATTTTGGAAAGCTTATGGTGATAAGAAAGCATTCAATATCCGAGAATTTTTTGTATTGAGTACCTTGGCTCCAAATCTAATGGAGTGGGATTATGAAGTAGATGAAATTCCATTTTCTGTAAAGCCTGAGAAAAAAGTAGATGTACGTGATATTTTAGCGTTTTATCGTACCACTTATGATGGAACCGAATATGAAATGATCCGCAATTTAAAAGTAGAAAAGAAAAGCAAAGATAAAGATGGTAATGAGGTGATTGATACTATTGTTAGTCCTTCGGCTCACCCATGGATGGAAGGAGATAAACGTAAATTATTAAACACTTTAAGTGAGGGTATTGTTGATAGAAGAAGACCTATTTCTGTGCAATATTGTGCCTATTCGTTTGTTGTGCAATTGCGTGATTGGTTGCCAGACGAAATTGGTGGACGTTTATTTTTTGGTATTGATGTACCACGATTAAGTCCTCGTATTCCTTTGTATGCAGGTAATATTAGTGTGCCTAAAAGTTATATGATCGACAATCAGGATCACTTTAGCAATGATGCAGCAGGTTGGTCATTCCGCCGAGCTAATCGTTTAGCCATGGTTAAATGGGGTCAAGGGAAAGAAATTATTGAACCTATTGTTGCTGAGTACGAAGATAAATTATTTGATGAGGCAAACTATGTTGAAACTCGTGCTATGGAATTATATGAATTGGATCAGGAAAATGCTGCCAATGGTATCGAAAGTAATTTATGTCGTGAATTCTTAACGAAATATTCGAATGATTTTGCCCGTGCAAGCATGGAGCGTTGGTGGGAATTGGGTGATGAATTGTGGGTTAAATTTAGATGGAGATTTTAGTACATATTTTTTAAACCCACAACGTAAGTTGTGGGTTTAAAAAAAGGGGAGTAACCTGAAAGTTACTCCCCTTTTTTATGTATATATCAAACTCTTATTCAAACGAAAGAATTGATTTCTTGATGATCTCAACAGCTTCCATAATCTGCTCTTCAGTGATGATTAAAGGAGGAGCAAAACGAATGATGTGACCGTGGGTTGGTTTTGCCAAAAGACCATTATCAGCCATCTTAACACAAACATCCCAAGCTTCTTTCCCATTTTTTGGGCGGATGATAACCGCATTTAATAATCCTTTTCCGCGAACTAATTCAATCATATCTGAATCAATTTTGCGAAGTTCATTCCGGAAAATTTCACCTAATCGCTCAGCGTTTTCTGCTAATTTCTCATCTTTAACAACTTCTAAAGCAGCAATGGCTACACGACCTGCAATGGGGTTTCCTCCAAAAGTACTTCCGTGTTCACCTGGTTTGATGCAAAGCATAATCTCATCATCGCAAAGTACAGCAGAAACGGGGAATACACCACCTGAGAGTGCTTTACCTAAAATCAAAATATCTGGATGAACATTTTCGTGATCAACAGCTAATAATTTACCTGTACGTGCAATCCCTGTTTGTACTTCATCAGCAATGAAAAGCACATTTTTAGCTTTACATAGTTCGTAAGCTTTTTTGATGTATCCTTCATCTGGCACAAATACACCGGCCTCACCTTGAATAGGTTCAACAAGGAATCCAGCAACATTAGGATCTTCTAATTCTTTTGCAAGAGCATCCAAATCATTATAAGGAATAGTTATAAAACCTGGTGTAAAAGGACCGAATTCTTTTCTTGCATCAGGGTCAGTCGACATGGATACAATCGTAATGGTACGTCCGTGGAAATTGTTTTCGCAAACAATGATTTTTGCCTGATCAGTGGGCACACCTTTTTTCATATAGGCCCATTTACGGCATAATTTCAATGCAGTCTCGTCGGCTTCGGCACCGGTATTCATGGGTAATACTTTATCATAACCAAAATATTCGGTTACGTATTTTTCGTAAGGACCTAATTGGTCATTGTAAAATGCACGGGACGTCAACGTAAGAGTACGAGCCTGGTCAACCATAGCATCAACAATTTTAGGATGGCAGTGTCCTTGATTTACTGCTGAATAAGCAGAAAGAAAGTCAAAGTACTTTTTGTCTTCTACATCCCAGACAAAGGCACCATCACCTTTCTTTAACACTACTGGCAATGGGTGATAGTTATGTGCACCATACTTATCTTCCATTTCAATTGCCATTTTTGAGGTCAATTTTGTCATCTTAAATAATTGATTTGTGGTTTATAATAAATAAATTTCTGTACAAAGGTAGGACTTTTAATTGTTACAGAAAAAACAATAGCAGACACTTTTTTCTTATTTTTGGGAAGTATTAATCCAAATTAAATCAAAATACAAATGGCACTCATTTACGAAGAAGATTTAAGAAAAAAAGCACTTAAAAAAGTGGCCCGTTCAATGATGACCGCTGCTCGAACTGCTCCTAAAGGAAGAGGCATTGATTTTATTTCTATCGCCATGGCCGAACAGGAGGACATTGAAAAAATCGCAAAGCGAATGGTAGAGATCGATCAGGAAATGGATTTTCCTGCTTTTAGTCGTGATGCTAAAAATCTTATGAAAGCCGATGCGATGATAATTTTAGGAACGAAGATTAAATCGGTGGGTTTAAAAAAATGTGGGATGTGTGGCTTTAAAAACTGTGCCGAAAAAGATAAGCACACCAATCATCCTTGTGTATTTAATGTGACTGATTTAGGTATTGCCCTTGGTTCTGCTGTAAGCGTAGCGATGGACATGCGTGTAGATAACCGCATTTTTTATACAGCTGGTCAAGCTATTCTTGATCTTAACTTATTAGGCAAAGATGTGAAGATTGCTTATGCCATTCCTTTGTCTTCGGGTTCTAAGAATATTTTCTTTGACAGATAATTAGTCTTGATTATTTTGAGGTATAGAAAAAGAAAACGTGCTGCCTTTATTCACTATACTTTCAACCCATATTTTGCCAGAATGTTTTTCAATTAGTTCTTTGCAAATAGATAACCCTAAACCGCTACCATGTTCTCCTTTTGTGCCCGGGGAGCTTGGTTTTGGATCTGTAGAAAAAATACTCTTTAATTGATGATTTTCAATGCCTATCCCTTGATCTTTAATTGAAAACGTTAAACCATTGATTGTCTCTTCTACGGTGATTGTAATAACTTTATTTTCAGGACTGAATTTAACAGCATTGCTTAGTAGATTTCTCAAAATACTGCCTAACATATTTTCATCAAAATTGCCCTTTAGGGTTTCAGGAATTTCCTTATTAAAAACTATTTTTTTTTCTTTTATTCGTATAGAAAACTCAAGACAAATTTCGTTGACAAAATGTATTATCGAATGACTTTTAATATTGGGTTTTATGTCCTTAGTATTAGCTAATACCCATTCGAGCAAAGTATTGGTAGATTCAAAAGCCTTTTGAGCCGAGAGATTAATTTTGGAAGCGAAGTTTCGAATATTTTCAATCGGATCTTCTTTTGTGCTTTCAACTAAAAGTTCTGAAAAACCAAGAATGCTATTAAATGGAGCTCTTAAATCATGAGCAATTATCTTGATCAGTTTATCCTTATTCACATTGAGCCTTTTTAATTCTATATTATTCTCATGAATTATACGGACGTCTACCTCTCTTAATAAAAGCAAAAATCCCACTGAAATGGCCAAAGATAAAATTGAAAAAAGCGGAACAAATAATTGACTCGTTGTAACATTATCTACAGGATTAAAATGATCAGGGAGTCCTAAATGTTGAATGGCAAAAACAATACGTCCAAATCCGTATAAAAACAAAACAATGCTTATAAATATTGGAAACCTGAAGGATTCACGATTTAAGTAAAGTATAACACCTCCCATAAGTGTCATTATACTAATAGAGAAATAGATAGTAACACTTCGATGTGAATAAGAGTCCACAAAAATTATATAAAGTACCGAAGTGATTACAATAATACTAGCAATGACAAAAGTGATTTGTTTTGAAATAGTTTTTTTATTGTAAGATAAAATTCCTAAGATAGTAACTCCTGTTCCACAAAGAATAATGATATTACTAAGCGTTAAGGAAATGAAATCAGGAATATTGCCTCGTAATGCCACTCCGATAACCCCTAATACAATTAAGCCTCTACCAATTGTAAATAAAATAATATTTAATTTATAGGTCTTTGTAAATAGAATAAAAAAGATGTAGAGTATGACAATAAGAAAGGAGACCAAGCTTGAGAAGAACATCAGGGTGGGGTAGTGGAAATCCATAATTTAATTTTAGTATTTTTAGTGTGATCTGTTAGTTGCTAGCGATAATATTTACAAGAAAATTACGATTAATAATACAGAAATCAAAGCTTCTATATTGCATCTATAGTAGATGCCTAAAAGGCAACAATACCCACTCAAAAAACTTATTGATTACAGGCCGGTTTAGCCATCTTTCGTAATCAAATGCTTGAGCGTTACGAATGGTTTCACGGAGGTGATCTTCCAATTGGTCAATAACATCTTTTCGTTGTCCAATTAAAGCGATTTCGTACATATAGCGGAAAGAACGATAATCAAAATTTGAAGAACCAATGGAGTATACTTCATCATCAACTAACATTACTTTTGCATGCAAATTATGGGGGATATAAAACAAAAAATGAATTCCACTTTTATACAATTGTCCGAGATATTTATTTCGTAAAATATCAACCAATCCAACATCCGAATGTTTCGGAATAATTATAGTCACATTTACGCCACGTTTGGCAGCATCCATCAGCGCTTTACGAAGCAAAAATCCGGGAAGGAAATAAGGCGTTTCAATTAATACCTGATTCTTAGATTTTTTAATAAGCTGGGCATAACGTTTGTTTATTTTCTGATTAGTGATGGATGGGACATCCCGAAGTATTTCGCAGCTTTCATGACGAATCATGCGAGAATTCAGTTGTTTATCAATCACGTTTTTATTGTAATTCTCCCAATCTTCATTAAAAATCTTGTTGAATTTAAAAGCAATATCTGATCGTAATCGCATCACCAGTTCGCGCCAGTTTAAATTATATTCCGTAATATTGGTAGAGCCGATATAACTAATTTCATCATCAATTATTAATAATTTACGGTGGTTTCGTCGATGCCCTTTGGTGAAAAAATCAATATTGAATTTTAATTTTTCAAAATAACGAACCTCCCCTTTATGCTTTTTTAATTCTTTAAAAAAATGATCGGGAATTGCGTTTCCACCCCAGCTATCAATCAAAATTTTGACTTCTACCCCTT
>JBFFMB010000044.1:0-8175 GCA_041554455.1 Bacteroidales bacterium | reverse complement strand
TACCAGCTGTTGTTGATTTAAGGATGTATTTTCCTTTCGAACGCATTAAATTATCAAAGCTATCTATGTATCCTACATCTAATAAAGCATATACTTTATTTGGATCAGAAGGAGCTGTGGCTAATACGACTCTACCAGGAATATATTCAGTTGGGTGTGTTTTGATGATATTTTCATAATCATTAAAAATAGTCCATGTTCCAATTGTTCCTGCATCCGAATATAGAATTGTAGCCCCCCCTTCGTCTGATAAATTCCGCATGCTTCCTACAAAAATTTTTCCTGAAGCACTTATTTTAACATCTGAAGGAGCATAAGGAACATCAGAACCAATAATGTTTGGTAATACTTGCTCCCAGCTTAATCCATTATCGATTGAGCGATAGAGGCCATCTGTGGGTGCGCTTTGGTGAGCTGATCCTTTATAAAATCCGGAGACTACACCAGCATAAATTACGCTGTTTCCTCCTTCATTTTTAACAGCTATATTCGTTACGTATTTAAAATCGCTTGTAGAGGGTAGTTGGTTCCATGTAGACCCACCATCTTCTGTTCTCCAAATCCCTGAGCCAAGTCCAGAAGATTCACGATAAATTGTCAATGCTGTTTGAGCTTCACCTGTGCCCACATAAAATATCTGAGAATTATTGGGATCGGCTACAATGGAACTGATGGCTAAACTAGTCCAGAAATCGGCAACTGCTTGCCATGCAGAATTTTCATCCGTTATATCATTATTATACCATAAGCCCCCCGTTGCTGAACCTGCCCAAACTTTAGTGTGACTTACATCATTGGGATCATACATAAGGGTTCTTGTTCGCCCTGCCATATCGGAAGGGACTTCCTGCCACTGAATATCAGAGCTAACGCTTTTAAGATGTGACGATTTTTGAATCGCCATGGTTTTAGTATAGGCTTGTTTGAGTCGTTCAATGGGAACCCTTTTTTCATTAGGATCTATGGTCATAAAATAATTTTGAATAGCTGCTTGATCCGGATGGGTTGGTTTGGGGGTTCCTTTTAGTTCTTGATCAGTATAGCTTGGAATGTTTTTGTATTCGTTTAGAAGAAATTTTTCATACCTACTTCTTTTGTCTTGTTCTGAAGTACTGGTTAAAATGATAATGAATGAACTAATGAGAATAATAATGCTAAGACTTTTTAATTTGCTTGGTCGCAACATAAATTGACTGTTGATTTGATATTTATTCAAATATATACTTCTTCTCCGAATATTCAGATGAATTAAAATGAAAAAACCCTGAGTCTTTGTAGAATCAGGGTTTTATTTTATTGGAGTGGTACCACCTGGATTTGAACCAGGGACACATGGATTTTCAGTCCATTGCTCTACCAACTGAGCTATGGTACCGTTTTGGTGGCGCAAATTTAAACAAGATTTTCGAATAACTATAATTTTTTTTAAAAAATAAGACATAAATGAATGAGATATATGTATTTTTGCCCTTGTAACCGCTTGAAATGCACCCATGAGACTGATTATTGATTTTGGAAATTCCTTAAAAAAAATTGCTGTTTTTGATAAAAATAAGCTTGTTCAGTTAAGCACTTATGAGGAATTTAATATCGAAATCCTTATAGAAATAGCAGAGAAATACCCTAAAATCACCTCTGCAATTATTTCATCGGTTATTCATTATCCTCAAAATATAGACGATTTCCTTCAAAAAAACTTTTTCTTTATAAAGCTAAATAGCGAAACCCCAATTCCTATTCAAAATCTTTACAAGACGCCTATTACCTTAGGGAATGATAGAATAGCAGCCGTTGTTGCAGCATCGAATAAATTTAAAAATGAACATCTACTTGTTATTGATGCAGGTAGTTGTATCACTTATGATTTTATTAATAAGGATATGGAGTATTTGGGAGGATCTATTTCTCCAGGAATTAACTTACGATTTAAAGCTTTACATCATTTTACTGACAAATTACCTCTCTTAAATTATGAAAACATTGATTATCTAGTAGGGAAAACAACCCAGGAGTCCATCTTATCTGGTGTAATTAATGGGCTTGCGGCTGAGATAGATGGGGTAATTGGCTCATACAAAGAAATTTATAATAAATTAACAATTATTATGAGCGGCGGAGACCATAAATATTTTGATAAAAGGCTAAAAAATAACATCTTTGCACTCCCAAATATTGTTTTGTTGGGACTTAATGTAATCCTGGATTTTAATGAAGCTGAAAAGAAATAGTATTATAATTTTGAGTTTGTGTTTGCTGATTACTAGCAGTATTCTATCTCAAACGCGCACGAATACACCATATTCAATTTATGGTGTTGGTAAGATTAATGATAATTCAAATCCTATCAATTTTAGTATGGGGGGTATTGGAATAGCGTTTCAAGATATGGCTAGTTTAAATCCGCTGAATCCTGCGTCTATTGGTTCAATTATGCCCCAATCATTTATTTTTGATGCTGGTTTAGTCATGAGTTCGAGTAAATTAACCGCTGAGAATATGAGCGAAAAGGCCAGCTATGCCACTATTAACCATTTATTATTTGGATTTCAATTAATGAAAAATTGGAAAACAAGTTTTGGCTTAATTCCTTTTAGTGATGTTGGTTATGGTATAAATGTATATGAAGATAGGGTAGATTTAAACAAAGAAATTAATCATATATATAATGGTAGTGGCGGAATATCAAAAGCATATATTACCAATACTATTAATGTTACAAAAAACTTATCAATCGGTGTTGAAACTGGGCTTTACTATGGTGAAATTGAGCGTAGTTATCTTCAACTCATAACGGATTTAAGTCATGCATTCTATGCTAAAGAAAGTGAAATTAATACGTATAAAGACTTTTATTGGAAGCTTGGTGTTCAGTATAATGCATCTATAAATGATCAATTAAAAATAACAATAGGGGCTATTTTATCTTTAAATACAGAAGTGAAAACAGAGTCTCAAATGCTTACTCAGCTTGTTCAAAAACCCATTGCTGGCTATACTGAAGTCATTGAAGATATTAAATCCCTAAATGTGTCTGATCAAACTGTTATTCCTGGAGTATTCGGATTCGGAATTATGATTAGAAGTAAAGAAAATTTAAAAATTGGTCTTGATGTTGAAAAACAATTTTGGTCAAATCATAAGGCCCATAATGTGGATGGTGGTATGAAAAACAGTACTCGTATTGCTATAGGCACAGAATTTATTCCTGACAGAAACTCACTTTTTTCATATTATAAGCGGATGAAATATCGTGCTGGAATTAGGTATGAGAAAACACCATTATATATCAATGGAACTCAGTTAAATGAAATTGGCATAAGTTTTGGTATTGGATTACCATTACGAAGAACATTTTCAACAATTAATTTTGGAATGGAAATTGGACAACTTGGTAAAATATCAAATAATTTAATAAAAGATACTTTTGTTAAATTTAAGCTTGGAGTTTCTATGCATCAAAAATGGTTTGAACAACGAAAATATAACTAACATAAATTACATATATTATGAAAGCAAAAATCGTTTTTATTTTTACTATATTTCTGATCGGTATTACTTTATTGGAGCCTAATACAGAGGTGAATGCTCAAAATAATAAAGGACCTAAATATGGAAATGATAGTATAACATGTATCACAAACATTTCTTTGTATCGTGAATTCTACCGTCAGTGGAAAGGCAGTAACTATAAAGGAGAAACACTTAAAGATGCGATTAAATCTTGGAGATGGGTTTTTGTTAATTGTCCAGCTGCTACTCAGTATACATATGTTGATGGAGCCAAAATGTTGCAACATTTTATTGGTAAAGAAGAGGATGCTGATAAGCGTGAAAAATTCATCGATACTTTAATGATGATTTATGATAAGAAAATTACATATTTTGGTAACAAAGGTTCAAACCTTGGACGAAAAGCCGTTGATTATTATCAGTATAGAACAAATGATTACGAAGGAGCCTATAAATTATTTAAGGAGTCTATCAGCTTAACAAAAAATAAATCACAGGGTGCTATAGTTATCTATTATTTTAGATTAACTGCAAAAATGGTTAAAGAAGGTGCTGCGGAACCTTCATTGGTTATTGATACCTATGATGAAATCAGTAAAATTATTGATTATAACCTTAAAAAATATGCCGCAAAACCAAAGGATTTAGAAGGATGGCAAAATGTCAAAGGGAATGTTGAAGCTGAATTTGAACCTTTTGCTACTTGTGAAGACTTAATCGCAATTTATACTAAAAAGTTTAATGAAAATAAGGACGATCTTGAACTATTGAAGAAAATCACTTCAATCCTAGATAAAAAAGGCTGTGAAGAAGATCAATTATTTATGGATGCTACTATTCAATTATATAAACTTGAACCTTCACCTGATGCAGCTTATTTAATTTCACGGATGTATTTGAGTGGGGTGAATAAAGATTATTCAAAAGCATTGATATATTTAAATGAGGCTACATCGCTTACTGATGCTGAGAAATTGGCCAAGATTTATTATTATATTGCGATGATTAATTCTGAAGCCAAAAAATATTCTGCTGCTCGTACAAACGCTCGCAAATCTTTAGAATACAATCCAAACAATGGACAGCCATATATCATGATTGGCGATATGTACGCTGAAAGTGCTAAAAATTGTGGTGACAATGATCTAACAAGTAGAGTTGCTTATTGGGCTGCTGTTGACCAATACATTAAGGCCAAGAGAGTGGATCCTGAATCTGCTACTGTTGCAAATAAGAGAATAAATGATTACAGCAAGCATTTCCCAACAATGGAAACAATTTTCTTCTATGATTTAAAAGAAGGAGATACCTATAAAGTAGAATGCTGGATTAATGAAACAACGACCATTCGGGCGAGTAAATAAATTACTTGTTTTGAAACAGCAAATTAGATATAAAAAATATTTAGTGATTAGCATTGTTATGACCATGTTCATAACAATGCTTTTTTCTTGTCGCAATGATTTAAAAACAATTGCCTCCTTAAATACAAATGATACCCTTCCTGAGCTTGTTGTTTGGGATGTGACGATGTATAGAAGCGATTCAGGAGTGGTAAAAGCTAAAATGATCAGTAAGGTCGTTCAGAATTTTGGTGGCAAGGACCCTTATGTTTTATTTCCTGAAGGATTGTTTATCATTTTTTACGATGACCAAATGAACGAGGAATCGACATTGACAGCAGATTATGGAAAAAATTATACGAGCAGAAAATTATTTGTAGCTCAAAAAAATGTTGTTGTGAAGAATTTGCATAAAAATGAGCAGCTTAATACGGAAGAACTTAATTGGGATCAACGAAAAAAAACCATTTATTCTAACGTTAATGTAAAAATTACGACCCCATCAGAAATTTTATACGGCACTGGTCTTCAGTCTGACGAACGCTTTAATCGTTATGTCATTACAAATCCAAAAGGTGAAGTTGAAGTTGAAGATGAAAAATAAAAAATTAGCACTAAATTTATAGGATATAAAATTAAAAAATGGATAATTGGACCATTGTATTTTTAACCCTTTTATTTTCCGCTTTTTTTTCGGGAGTGGAAATTGCATTTATCAGCTCTAACCGTTTAAAAATTGAAGTCGATAAAAGTCGGGGACTATTTTCTGCAAATTTGCTTTCTCGTTTATCTCAAAAACCATCAAAATTCATTGGCAGCTTATTGCTTGGTAATAATATTGCATTAGTAATTTATGGAATTGCTATGGCGAAAATACTTCAACCATGGTTGCTTAGTGTTCTTCCATCAATTATAGGAGGGGAGGCTTGGGTGTTGTTTTTTCAAACGATTATTGCCACCATCCTAATATTATTTACAGCTGAGTTTCTTCCTAAAATTTTATTTCGCATACGACCAAATAAAGTCTTAAGCTTTTTTAGCATACCCTTATATCTATTTTATTTGATACTTTATCCGCTTGTATTTACGATAATAGGATTTTCTGAATTTGTACTGCAAAAACTGTTCAGGGTAAATTTTGCTTTCAAAAAATATTCTTTTAGCCCTATTGATTTAGGAGAGTACGTAAAAGAATTTACAAATAGTGAACATGACGAAAGTGAAATCAAACACGATATGCAAATATTTCAAAATGCTATTGATTTTCGAAATGTAAAATTGCGTGAATGTATGATTCCTCGTACCGATATTGAGGCTGTTGAGGAAAATGATTCATTAAAGGCACTAAAAAAATTATTTATTAAAACGGGGCATTCAAAGATATTAGTGTACCGAGATACTATTGATAATATTATTGGCTATGCGCATTCGTTCGATATGTATAAAAAGCCGGATAATATCAATACCATATTAAAATCGATCATAATTGTTCCCGAAACCATGCTTGCAAATAAAGTATTATCGATGATGATTAAAGATCAAAAAAGTGTGGCAGTTGTTGTTGATGAATTTGGAGGTACTTCTGGGATGATAACCATGGAGGATATCATGGAAGAAATATTTGGCGAGATTGAAGATGAACATGATTCTGAAGAGCTGACAGAAAGAAAAATTGATGAACTTACTTATTTATTAGCAGGTCGACTGGAAATCGATTACTTAAATGAAAAGTATAATTTAGCAATTCCTGAAGCAGAAGAATATGAAACGCTTGCGGGATACATTATTCATCATCACGAAAGTATTCCCAATGAATTGGATTTAATTAAAACAGATCAATTTACCTTCAAAATTATGCAAGCTGGGGACAATAAAATTGATTTAGTTAAGCTCTTGGTAAACAAATAGCAGTAGCGCATTCCTCTCGTTTTTATCGCCTTTTTTTATTTTTTTATCTTAACTTTCCTTTGTACATTTGCAAACTATTTAAAATTGAATATAAGATGGCTGTAATAGGAAAAATTAGAAAACATTCAGGACTGTTAATCATAGTTATTGGAATTGCATTAGCTGCATTTATTTTGGGCGACCTTTCTAAAGCTACAGGAGGTAGAACAAATACTGTTGGAGAAGTGAATGGAGAAGAAATTTCATATAAAGAATTTAGTTCTCGCGCTGAACAAAATATTGAATATCAAAAACAACAACAACGGAAACAAAGTCTTAGCCCCTCTGAATCTTTTTATGTAAGAGAACAAACTTGGAATCAGCTAGTGAATGAGATTTTATTAGATGAAGAAATTGAAGCTCTTGGCTTGGTTGTTTCAACAGATGAACTAGCTGAGTTACTTCATGGAAACAATCCTCATTATTTAGTTCGTCAAAATTTTACAGATCCTCAAACAGGTGTTTTTAATCCGGATTTGGTTCTCAATTATCTTCGTTCATTGAATCAGTTAGATCAGTCTCAAAGGCAACAATATTATAATTTTGAACAAGCAGTTAAGAAGGATCAAATAAATACAAAATTTAACACCCTTATTACTAAAGGATATTATTTTCCTGCAAGTCTTGCTGAACAATTGATGAAAAATACTACTGAAATTGCGAAAGTTCAATTTCTTGCAAAAGACATTTCAAGTGTAGATGATAGCTTAATCACTATAAGCGAGGAAGACTTAAAAGATTATTATAACAAACATATTGACGATTATCAATTGGAAGAAGAAACCAGAGCAATTGATTATGTTGTTTTTGAAGTTGTTCCATCTGTTAAAGATCGTTTAGAAACTACTGAAGTTGTTAAAGAACTTTTTCAAGAGTTTATTGCTGCCGAAGACCCCATTACATTTGTAAATTCAGTTTCTGATCATCGTTATGATAGCACATTTTTTAAAGAATCCGATTTGCCACTTCAAATAGCACAAAAAGTTGAAGCGGCTCCTATCGGCTCATTTTTTGAACCATATCTTGATAATGAAGTATTTTACATTACAAAATTAATTGATAAACAATTTCGCCCTGATTCCGTTCTTGCTTCACATGTTTTAATTAGTTTTGATGGTGCTCAAGCCACAACGACTAATCGCACAAAAGAAGAAGCTCAAAAATTAGCTGACAGCTTATATCAGGTGATTAATAAAACACCCTCTAAATTAGCTGAGATTGCTCGTCAATTTTCTGATGATCCAACGGCCAAGGAAAACTCTGGAAATATTGGTTGGTTTGCAGATATGACATTACCCCCCGCATTTAATAATGCGGCCATTGATGCTATTGTTGGTGATATCCAAATGGTTGAAACTGTTTTTGGATTTCATAT
>JBFFMB010000043.1:0-8267 GCA_041554455.1 Bacteroidales bacterium | reverse complement strand
TTTCAAATGCTTAATTGTGGTTGAAGGAAAAATGTCAGATATCAAAGGGAAACTTGAAAAGTTTGGAAGCGTCTCTTATTTTGATAAAGATGGAAATAAAATTAACAATTAATAATCATCAATGAAAAGTTTTGTTCATAGACTTTTTCTTTACTTTAAATAGGGGGTTCAGATTTGGGCTCCCTATTTTTTTATATCTTAAACAAAAAGTCGTTCAAACTATCGGCTCGGCCAATATTCAATTTTTTACGCAAACGATAGCGACCAATTTCAACTCCTCTAACTGTTATATTCATTAAAGGAGCAATTTCCTTCGTTGAAAGATTCATTCTCAAATAAGCGCAAAGACGTAAATCTTTAGTTGTAAGAATTGGAAAATGTTTTTTCATTTTTGAGAAAAAGTTTTCGTGAACACTATCAAAATAATCTTCAAAAACTTTCCAGTTTTCTTCATTTTCAAGATCTTTATTTACTTTTCTAATTAGCTTTCTTACATCATCTGTGACTACTTTATTTTTTTCAGACAAATCCTGTATGTAAACTAATTCAGCTTTCAAGTCAATCAAAAACTGATTTTTATTAATGATATTCATGGTCGAATTAGCTAATTCTTTCGATTTATATAAGTTATCAACCCTAAGTTTATCATTACGTAGTTTAACGATTTCTTTCTCCTTTTTTAAGCTTTCCTGGATCTGCTCTTGGTTTTTTCGATAAAGGGCATCTTCCTGCTTACGTTGCATATTCTGCTGAACTCTTTTGGCTCTAATTCGAATTAAGCGTTCAGCAAAAACGATAAAAAGAATAAGAAAGATCCCATAAAATATTTTTGCAGTCAGGCTCAAATACCAGGGAGGGTTGATAATAAAACGACAGCTAGAAACATAACTAAATTCATATGATTTGTTTACAGAACGTACCACAAAATTATATTTCCCGGGAGGAAGATTTGTGTACTCTTTAATATTCTCATTGGTCCAATCAGACCACAATTTATCATAGCCAAACAAATATGTGGCATATTTAACATTGCTATTATTGCTACTCCCTGCCGAAAAGTAAAATTTTACAGAATTATTCGAAAATGCTAATTCATCCTTTAACTCTAGCTGTTGCTGATAGCCAATAAATTTTTCAGTTCCCCAAACATCAACAAGTTTCCCTGAATTCGTTTTTGTCTGAATTTTTCGAATAATAACTGCAGAATAAGCACTTCCCTTTGACAAAGGCAAGTTACAACACAGAAAACCCTGTTCCTGACCAAACAAAACCAGATTTTCATTTAGATAATAAATATTTTCAAAATCCAATGGGTAGGATTTATTGGCAAAATCAAAACCGCTGGGCTGAACACGAACTAACTTATCATTCTTAATTTCAAATCGAAATAATTCTTCATTAGCAAACAACCAAACTTTCTTGTATTTATCATAAATAATATTTGAAATTGATGAGTTTTTGGCAATAAACGGATCAAATAAAGGCTCTCTTATAAACTCAAGATCTTTATGGTATCGATAAACACCTTTGTCAGCAATAAAATAGATTTCTTGTTCAATTTTTCGTACTTTTTTAATTTGGTTACCAGATTCTATACGATCAAAACTCCTAACATCTATTGCACTTGAGAAATCCTCACTCAATTTGAGCCGACACACTCCTTTATCAAATTCTGCCCACACATACCCCATTGAATCAAACTCAAAATTTCTAATCTTCTTATCAAATCCCTTGATGAAATGCTTAGCCTCCAAAGTATTGCTATTCGACATCTGGCATAATAACAAACCAATAGGGGTACTTGTAAGATAAAGATTTTTAGTATTCGGTATTTTTTGCAAAGCCCAACCTCCAGGAATTCGAATAATTATATCAACTTTACCATTATCATATACATAAATCCCTTTAGCATTTCCAAAATATAATTTCTGTTCAACTTCATGTAGGCTCCATACTGGGTCTTCAAATAATTTAACAAAACGGATGGAGCCATTATCATCAATTAATCTTTTATACAATCCCTGACTGGTTGCTAAATAGATATCTTTTTTATACATAATTGAAGCATATCCAGTACCTAATCCTTCACGGCTATTATATATTGTAAACGGGAAATCCAGTCGAATCGAAGAAATTCCTTTGGCCGTTCCAATCCATAAATTACCCCAATGATCTTCATGGCTAGTAAGAACTGTATTATTGATTAAGCCATTATTATAATTATACCTTTTCTCAATCTCCCAATTGGTGTGAAACAAAAAAAGTCCTTCATAATAAGTTTTTAAAACATAAGTGGTGTCATTAATTTGTCGAGTGCCACTTACATTATTTGTTTGAACGAGACGACTTAGTTCGTTGGATTTTTCAGTTTTATACATTGGGTCTACGGGAATAATCCCATATTGACTACTCACAAGAAACAAGGCTTTATCTGCAGCAAATAGACCTACAACATTTTTACGCAGGATTTCAGTATTATTTGAAACTAATTCAATTTTATTGTCCTTTAAAACAAATAAACCGTTTTGCTCTGCATATAAATATAAAACTTGATCTACTTTTTGAAAATATGTAAACTGATAAGGAGATTCAATAATTCGAACACGATCAGGGGTGTTAATTAAAATCTCATGACCAAGAACAAAAACAATTTGATCACCTACACTAAATACTTTTGACAATCGAGAACTTTTTACACTTTCCTCGGAAGAAACCAAATAATTTAATGATTCATATTTCAATGTATTTGTTGAGTCAGGCTTTAGGTAGCCTATTCCCTGTGGTCCCAATAAGTATACAACATTATTTGAATCAACAGCCATTGAATTTACAGGAAAGCCAGTACTTATTTTATACCAAGATTCTCCATCAAAAACCAAAACACCACTTTTATCACCGGCATACAATAAGCCATTTTGTGTGCTTACAATAGAGTAAATCCTGCTTCCGCCCTGATAGTTATGAGATTCAAAGTTTTTAATAATTGGGAAACCCTCTTCTGTAGCAAAGCAAAAAACAGGTAAAAAAAGTAACAGAGATAGTATTAATCGCATCATCCTTCCATATAATAGTGCTTGCTAATTTAATCAATTATCTGTTTAAATAAAATAGGTATAAACAATTATATAAATGGGAGAAAACAAAAAAAATCAGCTTGTATGCGTACAATTTTTATTGCTAAATTTGAAAAAACTACAATAAGCATGATCATCTACTTAATAATTATAGTAACAGCTCTTTTGTCAATACTATCATTTAATGACAGAACCTTATTCGACAAATTAAAATTTAATGCATTCGATATAAAACACAATAAAGAAGGTTGGCGTTTCTTTACTTATGGCTTTATCCATGCTGATTGGATCCATTTGTTTGTAAACATGTATGTTTTGTATTCCTTTGGAAATATTGTATTGCAAATCTTAGGTTATCATTTCGGCTACCAAGCAACATTTTATTTTTTAATGCTTTACATTGGAGGGATTCTTTTCTCAACCCTATTCGACTTTGGGAAACATAAGGATAATGCTTTTTACAGTGCTGTTGGAGCTTCGGGAGCAGTCTCAGCCATCGTATTTTCAAGCATCTTGCTATACCCACAAGGAACCATCTATTTCTTTTTTATCCCCTTCCCTATTCCATCTGTCATTTTTGGGGTTTTATATTTAGTTTACTCTGCCTATATGTCCAAAAAAGGAAAAAGCAATATTGGACATAGTGCTCATTTTTGGGGAGCTATTTTTGGGATTGTATTGACCATTGCGCTAAAGCCATCTTTTGTGACGAAATTTTTAGAATATATTTTAAACTATTTTTAGATGAAAACGATAGGTCTGATTGGAGGTACAACTTGGCATTCAACGATTGATTATTATAAATTGATCAATGAAGAAGTGAATCGTCGTTTGGGCGGACATACAACTGCACGTATTATTATTAACTCTGTAAATTTCCAACTCTTAGTAGATTTTAACAATGCTGATGACTGGGAAGGTGTCAAGAAATACATTGGTCGTTTATCCGTTGATCTAGAAAATGCAGGAGCAGATTGTATTCTACTTGGAGCGAACACATTGCATAAAGTTGCAGAGGATATTAGTAAGATGATAAATATTCCCATCATTCATATTGCAAAAGAAACGGCAAAAGTGATCAAAGAAAACGGCTTAAAGAAAGTTGCTTTGCTTGGGACCAAAGTAACCATGACCTCCGATTTCTATAAAGATTTTTTATCCGATAACGGAATTGAAATGATTATTCCCGATGCAAAAGACATGGATTTAATCCATTACAGCATTTATGAAGAGTTCAGCAAAGGGATATTTTCGGAAGCAACAAAAGCCGATTATCTTCGAATCATCGACAAATTAAAAGAACAAGAGGTGGAAGGAATCATTTTAGGATGTACAGAAATTCCTATACTTTTAAAACCGGAAGATTCTAATCTGCCACTTTTTAATACGACGGAAATACATGTCAATGCAGCCGTAAATTTTTCGCTTACGAATTAATTAAGCATAGGATCATCAGGAAATTTTGTCCATTGAGTATAATCGGAACCAAGCTTCTCTAATGACTGTTTCCATAATTTATTTGGATTTGTACTCAACAAATATGAAGCTCCTACTAATGAAACGACCCAGGAATTTCTTACTAATTCTTCATCCAATTGCTGAGGACTCCATCCTGAATAACCAATATAAAAACGAATTTCATCAGGTTTAATTAGATTAAGGGCAATCATTTCTTTTATTGATTCCATTCTACCACCCCAATAAATACCATCAATAATCTCTTGGCTTCCTTCAATTTTATCTCCTAATGTGTGGATAAAGAATAAGCTATCACTTTGTACAGGCCCTCCTAAATAGATCTCGCTATCAAAATCTGGAAAGTCTTTTACTACTTCATTCAACTTCACAGACAAAGGTTTATTCATAATTACACCAAAAGAACCTTCATCATTATGCTCGGCTAAAAGCACCACTGAACGTTTAAAGTAATAGTCCATCAACAGAGGTTCAGAAATCAATATTTTTCCTCTTCCGGGTTTTACATTATTGGTTTTAATTTTTATTATGTCGTCTATCTTTCCCATTTTTCATATTTTCAAATTACATAATCTTAAAATTGTTAATTTTGAGACCTTGTAAGTAAACTATAGTGTACAAAAATAATACCATTTTTTGTGAGAAGATTAAATAGACATGAATGTTTTATCAACTTTAGAAAGGATTATCCATTCTTTTGTTTTGAACAATACGAGATAAAACAATTAAATGGAAATCTTGAATTAACATTCACGTTTAATCTTTCCAACACCTTTTACTTTTATCCTAAGATGATTATCCCTCTCAATCACCCTATATCAACTCAGGAATTATCCATCATTCAAGGCTTGGCATTTCATATTGGAATGGTTGAAATTATTAGTTATTGGAAAGCGGCATGCAGTCCGAAATTAATTATCAAGCCTCATTCTTTAAATAAAGATCAGATTGCTTGGTGGAAAAAATTATATTTCAATGGATTGGGCGAATTCTTTTACTTAAATTCAATTGAAACCGATATCGAGTCCTTCATGGATATCGAAGCAAATACTGGTTCCGACTTAAACGTTGAAACTATAGAGTTGAACGAAACAATATTAGTTCCTGTCGGTGGTGGTAAAGATTCTATAGTAACATTGGAACTTTTAAAACAGAGTCCATTCAATCGTTTAGCATTTCAATTAAATGCCAACCAAGCTAGAAATAAGAGCATTGAAAATGCTAGATTTTCGCTTAAGGAGAGCATTGAAATAAATCGAACGATTCATCCTCAATTGCTTGAATTAAATGATCAGAATTTCTTGAATGGGCATACTCCTTTTTCATCGCTTTTGGCTTTTTCAAGCTTATTAGTGGCCTACTTAAACAAGTGTAAATACATTGCGCTATCAAACGAATCGAGTGCTAGCGAGGCAACCATCCCTGGTACAAAAATAAATCATCAATACTCAAAATCCATTGAATTTGAAAGCGACTTTCGGGATTATGTTTATAGACATATTTCTCCTGAATTTAACTATTTCAGTTTTCTACGACCGCTAAACGAACTTCAGATTGCTAAACTATTTTCAGCATTTGATCATCATTTTAATGATTTTAGAAGTTGTAATGTTGGTAGCAAAAATAATTCATGGTGCAAAAAATGTCCAAAATGCTTATTTACTTATATCATTCTTGCTCCTTTTCTCAGCAATGAGCGACTTATTAGTATCTTTGGTCATAATCTATTAAATGACGAATCATTAAAGCATATCCTGGATGAGTTAAGTGGCATCTCGCCCATTAAACCTTTCGAATGTGTTGGAACTATAGATGATGTAAATATAGCTTTGCAATTAATCATTAATGGTGCTGAAGGAAATAAACTTCCGGTATTATTATCTCATTACAAATCACAAACTAAAAAGCAACTGATTTCAGATGAAAAAATGATTAAATATTTGCATCAATTGGGTAGTAGCCATTTTTTAGAATCAACATTTTTAAAAATCATTGAGGATAACTTAGGATGATGAAAAAAATCGAAGAGCATATAAAAGATAAAACAATACTCATCCTAGGCTTTGGAAAAGAAGGACAATCATCCTACCGTTTTATTCGCAAACTATTTCCTGAGAAAAAGCTTAGCATTGCAGATATTGACCTAAACAATATTGAAGCATTGAAATTACAAACCAATGACCCATACTCGGCCATACTTTTAGGAGAAGATTATCTGCAACAAATCAATAATTTTGATCTTGTGATTAAAAGTCCTGGGATATTTCTTCCAAAAACAACAAAAAACATAAGCTCTCAAACTCAATTATTTCTTAAATTTTATTACGAACAAACCATTGGTATTACAGGGACGAAAGGAAAGAGTACAACAAGTAGTATTATTTATCATATCCTTCAACAAAGTGGAGAGCATACTTTTCTAGTTGGGAATATTGGAAGCCCTCCATTCGATTGCTTGGAAGATATCACTGAAGAGTCGATCATTGTTTTTGAATTATCCTCTCACCAATTAATGGATATTAAACAATCGCCATCAATCGCCATATTTTTAAATTTGTTTCCCGAACATTTGGATCACTATCCAGACATTGAAACCTATGCAGAAGCAAAATCCAATATTTTCCGTTATTTAAAACCGAATGGTATTCAAATTTATGATCTGGATCAAAAAAATTTAAAAGATTATCTGAATCCCTCAATCGCAAAAGCCCAAACTTTAGGATACTCAGCAAAGAAAACAGCGGTTTGCTTTATCGAAGATGATCAACTATTTATTCGAAAAGAGAAGGATTTCATCCCCGTCATTCATAAGAAAGAAATTAAAAATTTGATTGGACAGCATAATCTTCAAAACATCATGGCTGCCGTTTTAGCATGTTCTCAGAAAGGAATTGGAACTGAGATAATACATAAAAGCATTATTTCTTTTAAAAGCTTGGAACACCGATTAGAATACGTTGGTTGCTTTGCTGGAATTTATTTCTATAACGATTCCATCGCAACAATCCCTGAAGCCTGTATGATGGCTGTCAAGGCTCTCCCTGAAACAAATACGCTTCTTTTAGGGGGATATGATCGCGGATTGGATTATTCTGATTTATATCGCTTCCTTAACATCTCATCTGTACGTAATTTTATTTTTATGGGAGAGGCTGGGAAAAGAATGATGGACGAATTCCAATACATTGTAACAAAGAACAAAAATTATTTACTTGTCGATTCTTTAAAGGAAGCTTTCATGCACATTCCTAAAATAACGAAACAAGGAAAAGTGTGCTTACTTTCACCAGCTGCAGCTAGTTACGACCAATACAAAAATTTTGAAGAGAGAGGATTTGAATACAAAAAAATAGCAGGCAACTTATAATTACCTGCTTTCATTATTTGCTTAGAGAGTGTTTACACTTCTTTCTTTTTTGATTTCGGTTTTTCTTCCTTTGCAGGAACAGCTTTAGCCTTTGTTTCCTTTTCTACAATCGGCTTATCTTCCGTTTTTTTAGCAGCTACTTTTTTGGCAGGAGTTTTTTTCACTGGCTTCTCTTCAACAACCTCAGCGACCTTCTTTACAGCTTCTTTTTTTGCTTTAACTGGTATAGGAGAAACACTTGTTTTTTTAGGACGACGAACGCCATAACTACCTTTTATAATTTTCCCTCTTTTGGTTTTTTTGTCTCCTTTTCCCATAATAATATGTCTTATTTGTTAATATTTTATAAA